>JBJDYH010000330.1:0-6467 GCA_051867135.1 Faecousia sp.
CAATGCTGGACTTGAGCTTCGCCAGAAAGTCATTCTGGAATTGCTCCATGGCGCTTTCGTAAGCCGCTTTGATTTTGGCGCGGTATTTGGGGAGCTCGCTCTCTTCCAGCAAGCGCTGTTCAGCAGCGTATTCCTCGTTATCCATCCAGTCGATCCGGAAAGAGCAGGGACGGAATCTGTCGGCATACTCAGACCGCGCACGAAACAGACTCCGCTTAGCAGACTCTTGCTCCCGCACGGTCTGCGCAAGACGGTCATTGAAGTTCTTATAGATAACGGACGGTTTCTTCAACCGCCCCAATTCCTGCTGATAACGCGGAATACCTGTCTTATGAATGAAGTCCTCAGGAAACTCTTCTGAAATACAGTTATCTATGTCCTTTATTCTCTGCTGAATATCTGGAAGTGTGCTATAAATCAATTCATGAATTCGTTGCTCAGAAAGCGCTTTATCGTTGCTGCATTGAATTTTTCTCTCACCCAAAGATGAGATTTCATCTTCAAGCTGCGCAATGATTTTTCTCTGTTCGATGAGCCATATCATATCCAAATGGGACAGCTGCTCCTCAATTTGCTTCATTTCGCCGGGGATTTCCAATTTTCGGAGATAGTCTGTCTGGTACTGGGGTACTGCGTTCTGGATATAGCGGGCAGAAAACAGAACCTCATGGTTTTGGTACTTCGATAATGTCTGATAGATAGGCATCCAAAATTGAAGATTCGTTTGAATCTCTGCAAGCTCTGTCTGGATACGTTCGATTCGGAGTGCAACGGCACGACGGCCGATAAATGCATCATCCATCAACTCCTTTCGGATCGGACGGACAACGTACCCATGATACAGCATGCCATCTGCTGTGATAGCGGTTTTATTTCTTCTCAGCTGATCCACATGACTGCAGCAGACAACCCGGCCCAGGAGATAATCAATATAGCTGCGTGCCAGTTCGTTATCGGTCTCCACCTTTTTGGCAAGACTGTCTGGCCACGGTTCAATCCTCTCTTTTTCACGGAGTTTCCCAATATCAACCAAACCAAAGGAATTCATCCCGAATTCCCGCTTTATCCGATCATAGATGCGCAGCGCATCGCGGTAACACTCCGGCGGCACCAGCAGATAGAACTTCTGCGTATTCAGATAGCCTTCCACCGCGCGGCGCCAGTGATCTTCGGATTCCGGAATTTCCAGAACGTCCGCAAGGATACTGATCGTAATCTGCTTTCCTGACTTCTTTGTGAGCTCGGTTTCAAGATACGCTTTCAGGCGCAGCAGACCATTTGGATAGTCCTTGATATTCCTGCGAAGATTCTCCAGGGCAGCTTCTTTCTCATCCCGTTCAGCCTTCAGCCCGTCGGACAATACTTTCACCTGATACGTAGCGTCCCGGACTGCAACCATAAGCGTCGCTGTTGCATGCTGTGCTTTTTCAAAAGCAGCTATGGGTTTCCCAAAGACTTCATCATCGCAATTCGTAAACAGAGAATATGCTTTTTGAACTGCATCCGCCGCATTCACGACCGAATTCAGTATATCGTTGCTGCCCCATCCGAGGATCTTTTGGCAGAGGCCGCACAGGAGGACAGCTTCCCGTTTGATTTCAGCCGCTTCATCTTGAAGCTGCTTAAGCAGATGCTGCTGCTCTGCAATCAAAGATTCCTTTGATCTGCAAAGCTTCTCCTCTTCCCGTGAAACATCGCTTTGCGCGCACGCAGCAATGAGTTCCTCTTTGCGCCGTTCCTTTTTCTGAATCAAAACCGTAACCTGTTCAATCTCGGCGCTGACCGTTTGAATCCGCTCTTCACAATCCTTTTTCTCTACTGTGGCCTTACTGCTTTCCGCTTCCAATTCTTCCTTCTGCGCCCAATGGACAAGGAATGAATGCAGCCGCCAGCGATCGATCGCCAGCTGCATTTCCCGAAACAATCCGCTGATTTCCTGTAATGCCGCCAGCTTTTCCTCCTGCCGTTGGGCAAGCTGCTCATGGCGCTTGTAATCCCGAATGTTTTGCTGCATGTCAACGATATTGGGCTTATCCGGAATATCGCAAATATTCTCGGTAATGAACTTCTGGATATCGACGATTGGGCGGAAAGAAACCGCTTTCTTCATCATCCGGGTAACCTGTTCATTATGGACATTCCATTTTGCCAGCATATCTGTACGATACTGTTTCTGCGTATCGTAAAACTTAGCACGAAGACCAAATTGTTCCTTCATACGCTTTCGGAAATCTGTGTATTCGAGGGCAAAGCCGTTTTCTACAAAACAGGATTCCGGTATGACTCCGTCATAGATAAAAAAGTGATCGATATTGTTGCCATCGCTGCGACAATCGAAAACGACGCCGGTCACAAAATGCGTGCCTTCTACATCATCAAGGAACTCACATGCAATATAGCTGGAGAAATCCTTTCCGCGCCTGGAATATGGGTTGCTGTCATCCATATCAGCACGCAGATAGCCGTCCAGAGAGCGCTGAGATTTTTCGTTTGCCGCCTGGTTGAAGTTTCTGGCATTGGTTTCTCCGAGGAGAACGATCTGCAATGCGTCAATCACCGTAGATTTGCCCGCGCCATTTTTTCCGGTAAGAAAATTCACGTCGTCAACTTCGATGAGCTGCTTGGAAAAATAGAGCCAGTTAATCAGCAGAATCTTCTTCAGTTTCTTCATCATTCTCCTCCTTTCTGAGCACAGTGACAATCGTATTCAGCTTTTCAGCGGATACGGCAGACAAAACCGTCGGAAGTATGGCAAACTTGCAGCTGGCCTTGTTGTATTTTCCGTCGATTTTCTGGATGATGGAATGGTTTTCAAGGCGCGTGAGCGCGCGCTTTACTTCTTCCATATTGGGCTTGGATGGCAAAATGGCGTAGTCTGTGACAACCTTCTCTAATACGTCTCTTACGGTACAGATTGCATCCTGCTCTAACCCCAGGCGCTCCTGGTTTTCGTCATAGATCATTCGGATAGCCAGGAGAAGGGCAGTTTCCTTTTTATCCAGATTACAGCGGTTAGCCTCGTCGGTATTGAGGATATAAAAATACCCGTTCATATCATCCTTGCGAAGATCCCAATCCAAAAGAGCAAGATAATCCCGAATCTGCTCATAATGAATGGACAAAAAAGTATAATCAGGATTTGCAACCCGACCCTTATCCGGCCGATACAAGGTCCTCACAACGAATGTACGGCTGAGCAACTGGTTGCAAACAGCCTTGAATTGATCGATGTCTCGCTGGGAAGCTTCACTTAACCAATCCATATTCATCGCTTATCCTCCTTGCGTCTGATTTGCAGCTGTGGAACGGAGTATACGTTTTCCGTAAAACAGCCGTCCAATTCCTTAATGGTATACCGTGCATTCCGATCACTGCCGGCGAGAACGGCTAGCAGACTCATAATGTATGCTTTATCATCCTTCAGCTGCATATCCTTCGAATAACAGGTACCTGACTGCCCTAGCCAGTTTTCAACGTATGCTTCCACCTCTGCCCTTCCGTATTCGGAATGCAGCATTTTCTGAGCCTGATTGATGACCTCGTCATCAATAGACGGCTCTTCAATGGGTACCGTTTCCGCCCTTGTGCGCTTTCCCGGCCGCTTCCGATACCACAGGCTTTTTTCTGAGAGAAACGATTGCTCAAATACCTGAAATGCCGGCTGTATCTGCTCAACAAGATCGGAAGCCCTGTGATTTCTTGAGAGCTCCTGAAGCAGATAGTTGAGATTGCCGCGGACATTGTGATCACGGTTTGTCAGGTTCTCAATTTTCTGCGTGGTTGCCCTGGTATAGCGCCGAACCTGTCCATCGATTTCATCCAGATAGTCATGCTCAATGCTGTCGTATCGTTCCTTGACCCAGAAGATCTTTTTCAGGAGATCGCTGCGGCATTCCTTCATTGTGGATCCGCGTTTATCCTGCATCGCAGCATTTGACATGGCAATCAGGAGCGCATCATCCTCCAGCCAGCTCTTTAGAATTGACTGGATGGGCCCGCGATATTTGGGAACGGAATCTTTGATTTTCAGCGGACGGATATATGCCTCTGCCACTTTCTGACCATAATCATCAAAATGAGATGCCAAGACCTGATTGACCTCTTGTAGCTCGATTTGAACCTGAAAGAAGTGCTTTACATTGTGGTAGACCATCTGCAACAGGTTTATGAGCGACTGTGTGTTATCATAGGCACTATAAACTGCAGCCATTTTGTCGTATACATTGTCGCCCTCATCCGCAACCTTCAGCGTGGAGTATGTGCCGAACACATAGGAATACCCCCGTATCGGGCTATCGTCCCGCAATTGATGGAACAATTCAAGCAAGCGGCTGCTGTACCCCGGCACAGTGATGTATTCTTCAAAATCTTCCCCGCGTTCTTTTTCAAACCAGCCTTTTGAGCAGAGCTTGCGAATTAAGAATCTGGCACGGCCGGAGATGTCGCGCAGCTCCTCTTCGTCAATGTCCTCCCCGTCAAAAGTAGCATCGGCCAGCTGCTGTTCCAGCTTGCTGCGCAGCATCATGTACAGATGGTTTTCCGGTATTTTCAAGTTTTCTCTGTAAATGCAATACAGAACATCCAGGGCGTCCGAGTACAAGACACGATTCGGTGAGGCTAAAACAGAAAAAAGCTCGCTAGGTACGGCGTCAAACAGTTTCATGAGATTCCTCCTAATCGGAGTTGTCTGTGACTGGAATATGAATTCAGTAGATAATCGATTCCGTGCTGTTTGGGGCAATGGTACATGATCGGGATTTCAGCATTGCGGAGAGTTCTCCATTTCCATATCAATCTGTGGTCCAATGCTAAACATACACATTCAGACGAATGAGTTGTATATTACGGATCAAAAATACTCTGTTTATTATGTATGCATTGTAAAACAATTGTCCGCACAAGTCAACCAACGTAATGGATTCCATGTGCAGCCCACTGAGATGCCAGTTTCTGGTGCCTGCGAATACTGCAACGCTTTTGTGTTTCCCCTAATATGCTCTCAACCCGGAAACCTTCACCCTGATCATAAGCAATCATAGTCTCCCACCTCTATCGAAAATACTGTTATCTTACGCTCAACATAGTATTTTCTTTTCCCCTCCCAAAAATATTTATCTCTCTTGTAAATGTCCACGAATAGAATTGTAAAACGCTTATAACTATTTCTTTTTCGTTCGACTAGGATTACAATATCTTTACAGAACCTATCCACAGCTGCTTCCTCCCTGTTATCACCTCCGATAACGAAATGATAACCGGCGCTCGGGCAGGCTGCATGTCAGGGATACTGCAGAGAATCAGAGCCACAATATAGATCACAATGCGCAGAAATTAAACATATAAGTTAATTCCTAAAGAGTGGGAATAATCCCGTTACCGCGAAAACACAGCCACATCAGAAATATTCCCGCCCACAAAACGGCTCTGATAACGCAGGATAAAGCGCCTTCTCTTTCCCCTGCGTTATCCGCATTCTCTGCAGTGCTATGGTCAAAAACGTCCTCCGCCACGAGGACGAAATCTGATGACAATACAGAATGCCGGGCAAATATGCTCGGCATTCTAACAGTCCAGCCGAGCATGGATGATAAAGCATTGCCCGGAAATCAAGCGATCGCTCGATTTCCAGGCTTCTTTATGCCACTCAGGCACAGCTCGTCCTTTTTGATATGCTGCTTTACAAAAGTTCCTTGTCCAAAGGAAAAGGACATTGACAGTGCAGGGAAACGTTATAAAATAGAGGAAAGCAGGAAAGGTGGCGGGCGCATGAGTCCGGAAATTGCGGGGCAGAGCCGACGGAAACTGACCGTCAGAAACGTGTATCAATGCCTGTATGAATCGAAGGAAGGCTGCACCAAGGCGGAGCTGGCGAAAAAGCTGAACCTCAGCCTGCCAACCATCTACCAGTGCCTCACTGAGCTGCTGGGAAAGGGGCTCATTCGCTATGCCGGAGAACTGCAGTCCACCGGCGGACGCCGGCCTCAGTGCCTGCAGGTGGTGGCAGACGCCCGGGTGGCTGTGGGCATCTCCCTGATGGAGGACCGGATTCGCATGGTCGTCACTGACCTTTACCTGAAAGAGCTGTACTACCGAAATGTGCCCCACAGGCTGCAGCTGCAGTCCAATGAGCTTGCCCTCTTTTTGGCCGAAAGCCTGGAGCAGCTCCTAAGCGACAGCGGCACGGACCGCAGGAGGCTGCTGGGTGTCGGCATTGCCATCCCCGGCGTGATCACGACGGATCGGAAAAAGCTGCTCGTGGCGCCAACCCTTGGCCTGCGGGATCTGAACCTTGACTCGCTGGTGCGGAAAATTCCCTATCCGGTCTTCTGGGAGAATGACGCCACCTGCAGCGGCAAGGCGGAGATGTTTGTTCGGGGCGGACAGGTCAATATGGCGTATCTGTCGCTGGAAGACGGCGTGGGCGGCGCGGTGCTGATCGGGGGCAAGCCCTATCCGGGCGAGCATCT
>JBJDYH010000331.1:0-6464 GCA_051867135.1 Faecousia sp.
CCGTGAAAGCCCGTAAACGCGGAGAGGAGATGCACGACGATTTTCTGGAATGGTATTATGAGACACATCCCAGAAGGAAAAAGACTGAGGAAAAAGCAAAGCAGGATTCTTGACCAGAATACACAAAGAGACTGGAAACGAAGCAGCAATTTAACTTCGTTTCCAGTCTCTTTTCTTGTTTCTCAACGGGAATGAATGCTCTTTTAATCAACTTTTTCAATTAAGGGACATAGTATGAATATATCTCGTAAAATGACCTATAAATAGGACATTCGCGCTTTTTATGATGCTGTGAAAGGAGCGGTTTTACAATATAATTTAAGTAGAAGCAAAGGAAGGAGGTAGGTGCCCCGGTGAAGACAAAAGAGGATTTCAGCAATCGAGACCGTTTCGTAGAGCTTGGCGTTGTGATTGCGGCATTGCGAAAGAAAGCAGGAATGTCCCAGGAAGATCTTGCAGAAAAAGCAAACATCAGCCGTTCTACGCTGAGTGCGATTGAGGCGGCCAATACAATCCGTCCATTCTCTTTGGATATTCTGTTTCGAATTGCAGATGCGCTTGATGTCAGGGCGGGTGACCTGCTAAATTCCTCTTTACCTGCAAACAAGTCCGAATAGACACAAAAATCGTTCCTTTTCCAGACAAGTAAATCAGGTTTCATGTTGGCTTGAAAGAAATAATCGGACAGCCAATCATTGTATTCATGACCGCAAGGCTGTCAGTCATTCAAGATTGAAGTCCTGCGGCCTTTTTTTGAACCAGAGGCAGTAAGGAAGGGGTGATGTTCCAATGATTTGGTCAATGGAAAACAGAAAGCATCCACGAATGAGTTGCAAACCTGAAAAAAGATGTTGCAAAGCAAAAAGGGCCTGTAAAGTGGCAGCCATATTTTACACGAGTTCTTGCTGCCCGGCCTAACAGGTTCGGGCATTTTTGATTAAGGGAGGAGAAAATGCACAAATTATTGAAAAGAGTGGTCGAAGCAATTCAAGAAAAGCTGAAGATGTCTGCTTGGACTACCAGCGCAGCATCTTCAGCCTGTGATGAGAAGTCGGAAACAGAGCTGGAACGGAAGTACAACTCTGAATTCCGTGAAACGCTGGTGTCGCTGGAGAGAAAGCTGCACACAACGGAAGACCCTTCCGCTATAACTATGGAAGCACTGAAAACGGTATGTGCTTTCCATGATGCGGATTGGGCGGGAATTCTGATCGTAGACCGTTCTGCTGAAATGTGGTCTCCTGCTATGTGGTATGACCCGGAGCTTGGGGAAATGGGTCCTACGCTCTTTTATGAAGAGGAGTATTTTGAAAACTTTCAGCGTTGGGTGCAGGCTCTGAGAACAGGCACGCCCATTATTGTCACGGATACAACAGCGGAGGATGTGCCGCCGGATGAGGCAGCACAGTATAAGCGCCTCGCGGCCCATAGTGTAATTGGCGCTCCCTTTGGGGATCGTCCAACCGGATTCTTAGTTGTGCGGAACCCAAAACGCTACCCGGACAAGCCGTATTTGGTACAGATGCTGGCATTTGTAACCTTATCCAGCTATTATTTGCAGGAACTCCAAAATGGTATACAGATGATGCGTGAAGCATCGGAGGACAATCCGGCAGATACGGATACTGTGACGATTAACCTTTTCGGGGTCCCGGAGATCATCACCTCTACAGGGCAGATTAATGAGGAAATATACCATTCAGAAAACGGATGGAAGCTGCTGACTTTTTTAGTTCTTAAAAAAACTCCTGTTCCGTCCAGGAGCATCGCAACAGCGATTTGGCCGGAGGAAAATTTGGACCTAAAATCTGATAATATTCGCCATATCATTTACCGGTTCAAGTCCAAGCTAACATTCCTTCAGCCAAATGAGTTGTTGGTCAACACCGTTTCAGGGTACACTCTGAACCCAGATGTGAAAATAAAATGTGATATAGACGAATTTGACCGGCTTTGCAGTCAGGCAGAGAATACTATGGATGTGCAGAGGAAAATTGCTTGTTTGAAAAAGGCAATCTCTCTATATCGCGGTGATATTTATTCCAAATGCTCACATGAGCATTGGCTGATGGCCGCTGTAACGCACTATCAGATGAAATACCTGAATATCTTGTCCCAACTGATGTCATTGCTGTCAGAGGTAAAGGATTATCAAGCCATCCAGGAAGTCGCCCTGCAAGCTATGAGGACTATGCCCGGAAACGTAAATGCCTGCTATTGGACAACGATTTCTCTCTACCAGCTTGGTGGCAAGGATGCCGCACAGAAAGTAATCGAATCCATTAAGCCCAAACTGACGGATGAGGAATATGCAGAACTAATAGAAAAACTGAAAGAAAAGATCAAATAGGCCAACCTATCAGGAACACCACAGAAGCTCGAAATTCTGTGGTGTTCTTCCATTTTATAGCAGTAAAGTAAACTGCCAAAACATACTATGCTACGTTTCCAGAGCCTGTTTTTTTCAACGCATAGCGGGTGTCATGCTCCATATGACACCTTCTTGCTGTGTCATGGATAAAACAACACACCGCGCGACATCGGATACAACATAAATTGAAAATACAACGTCAGGAATGACGTTCCATGCCACGTTCCAGCGCACACCTGCCCGGTAGGATTTCAAGGCAAAAACAAATTGTCTATGAATCTGATCGGACGGGGGTGCGCTTTGTATTCAGAATTAAAAACGAGAGCGGCTGTTTTTGCACTTTCACGCAAGAACGGCCGCTTTTTTTTCGCTTATAGCCCGCCATATCGTTGCCGCTCTCCGCCTCTGTTTCGGTTCGTTCGCATACATCAACGAATCGAAATGGAGGAAAACAATGGGATTCAACTACGCGCTTGAAAAACTCAAATTCGATAAAGAATGGGAGAAACTGCACGATGAATATTCGGCAGCAGGAATGAGCGAAGCTGCAATTGCTCAAATAAAAGCCTTTGATTGGGGATGGTTTTGCAGCAGACGGCTCTACAGTCTCCATAACCAGCCTCTGCCGGAAGAATACTGCTTTGACGAGGATGGTGCATCCACATTATTTCGCCGCTTTGCTGCACTCTCTGTAGCCTTTGAGGATGATTTGGGAACCAGTCGCTATGGATGGCTGGAAAGCATCGAAGATCCGAGGCTTTATCAAAGGCTCAAAGCATTATCTGATAAGGATTTGGAACTGATAACCCTGATTGCCATTGATGGATACAGTCAGGCTGAAGTAGCCCGGATGTGGGGGTGCTGCCGGAACGTCATCTACAAAAGGGTGCAGAGAATCAAGAAATTTTTGCAAAGAGGGTGACAAATCGCCTTTCTCGCTGCCTACACCGTGAAGGATACTTTTTCCTCATCCTTTCAGGCACATTGAAAATTGAATACACGGTATTACAGGTACGAAACCCGCGTGAATAGCGGCATAAGGCCCGGCGCGATGACGACGGCTTGCAGGAGGTGAATGGACAAGCTGCCAGAGCGATCAACGGAGCTTTAGACCCGGTGTGGCAATCCGGGCGCGATGACAGCGCGGGGGCTAACGATACTTTCTCACGACCTCCCACAGACTTGAGGGGGAACCCTGCGGCGCACGAGTAAAACGACGCTGCGGAGTTATGACAGCCCTGCCAGGGGCGGCCTGTAATATTCCTATCGTCAGGGGCGCGTGGCAAATATGACGAATATGTTGAAAGTAGAACGGGCAGCCGTATCACATAGTATGTATGTTGTGACATCCCAAAATGAATGCGATACGGCTGCCTTTGTTTGCATAACTTCTGCGTAAAGTGACAATAATGAGAACAGTAATAATGCAGAAAGGATAGCTTATGATCGCTGCGGAAATAAAAACTGATGTGACAACAGTTCGCATTCATGATGAGTTTTGTAGCAGCCCATCTCAGGGTTGCATATCTCACATGAATCAGATCGTCACCAATTCTTACAAGAGAAGAAATACGGAAGGACAATCCTCCGCCCCCAAAAACACCAATTCTATGCCGCAGTAAATGCTGCGGCAATTTCCATAAATTGGCGTTCGTCATATCGTTGACGGCGTGACTGTCCAACCGTATAATAAGCCAGAAAGGAGGCCCTGTATGGAGCAATATGTTAAGTACCTTCGTAAGTCGCGTTTCGACCGGGATTATGCAGAGCTGAGTATAGAGGAAACACTGAAGCGGCATGAAGCGATCCTGGACCGGCTGGCAAAAGACAGAGGGTATTATATTGCTAAAACGTACTATGAGGTCGTTTCTGGCGAATCCATCGCTGCAAGACCCGAAATTCAAAAAATGCTTGAAGAAGTAAGTGCTGGAATTTATGCTGGCGTCCTTGTCGTAGATCTGGAACGTTTGGCAAGAGGAAACGGTGCTGACCAAGCGTACATCAGTCAGGTGTTCCAATTCTCCGGGACGAAGATTGTTACACCGACAAAGATATACGATCCTTCAAACGAATTTGACGAAGAATACTTTGAGTTCGGCCTGTTTATGAGCCGAAGGGAATACAAGACCATCAACCGCAGACTGATACGGGGACGTGACAGCAGTGCATCCGAAGGAAAGTGGATCAGCAGTATCGCCCCGTATGGATACAATCGAGTGAAGATTCCACATGAAAAGGGATTTACCTTGGAGCCACATCCAGAGGAAGGACCCGTGGTAAAGAAGATATTTGAGATGTATCTGAACCATCAAGGCACCAAGATCATTGCAAATTATCTAAACGACCACGATATTCCTACCAGGCACGGAGATCTTTGGACTTACTCAACAATCTCTCAGATCATTACAAACCCGGTCTATATGGGTAAGATCAGAAGGGGCTGGAGCAAGCAGATCAAGAGTATCGAGAATGGCGAAGTCAAGAAGCGCATCAAGCGCAAAAAAGACATGGATAGCTATGATATTTATGATGGTCTGCATCCTGGTTTGGTAAGCGAAGAGGACTTTATGAAAGCCCAGGACATTCGATTAGAAAAGAAACCAGCTGCACCGGTTAAAGAAGAGTTCCAGCTGATGAACCCGTTTTCTGGCTTGCTCTTCTGTGCAACGTGTGGCAAGAGAATTGGGCGTACAACCTTATCGGCAAAACACAATCATGCCCCACGCCTACGTTGCACAAATGCTAGGAACTGTCACAACGGAAGCGCATATTTTGAGGTTGTCGAAAAAGAAATCATAGGGGCGCTCCGCACTTGGCTGAAGGGCTACAAGGTTAAGATTGATACTGTAGGCTATGCAGACGATATTAAGGATGCTAAGAAGCAACTGTCCAAGCTAGATCAGGAATTAAAGAAATTATCTGCCCAGCTGGACAATGCTTTTGATCTCGTTGAGCAAGGCGTATATACTCTGGATGTGTTTCAGAGCAGAAGAGCCAAGTTGACAAAAGCGATGGAAGAACTTGATGAGCGTCGAGCAGAAGTCCAGACTTTGATCGCAAAGCTGGAAGCAAGTCAGACAACACAGGCAAATCTCATTCCTCAGACAGAAGAGCTACTGGCCAGCTATGATGATATGACGAATGAGGAAAGAAACGAGCTACTGAAAGAGATACTTGAGAAGATTGAGTATTACAAGGGAGCCGACGGACAGATCGTTATTGACCTATATCCACGGCTCCCGAAAATTTAGTGGTTTGTAGGTATCCTCAATTTACACACGTATTCGTAAACGATCCCACCAAGGGCTACGGCATCAGCATCCAGGACATGCTGGAGACGGCGGAGATTGAAGATAAGGCGGCGTAATAATTCCTTTGCCAAAGGCGAAATCCCCTGTAACTAAGGCAGAAAAGGCGCACCGGAATTTGATCCCGGTGCGCCTTCTGCTGAGGTGTAGGTTAGAGAGAAAGGTAAGGTTTCAGTATTTCTTTTACTTTATCGGTCTCCGGGAGGGCATACATGACAAAGCTCTCGCAGACCCCGGTGGTGTCGTTGGTGACCGCGCCGGTAAGGACAAGCGCTCTCCGCTTCCAGGGTTTTGCCTTTATCGCGTCCTCGCCACAGAGCAGCGAGACATGTCCGTCCCCGTCTTTGTCCAGCTTTGCCGCGCTGACAGCGGAATATTCCACCGATTTGGCGCTGTCTGCAAGGACGATCAGGCGCTTGTCGGTGATGGCGTACTGCACGCGTTTTCTGATCTTTGACGCGTCGAGCAGGGCGCGGACGATAATAAAAATACCGCAGGCCGCCACGATCACCAGCACGCCGGGCCTCAGCGGGGCATCCTTTATGTTGGCAAGGATCACATAGGCCACGCAGATGGCTATGGTGATCAGGCCGGTGATCATCCCGTTTCTGATGAAGGGTGTTTTATGTGTTTTGTCGAGGGTCTCAAATGGCTCCGGGCTTCCGCTCCAAAGCAGCTTTTCCTCTTCTCGCAGTGACTCTTTCAGCAGCTCTTCCATGGCTACCTCCTTGTTCCTCCCTGTTTATCCGGGATCTGGCTTTATTGTAGCAGAAGGGCCGGTAAAG
>JBJDYH010000332.1:0-6431 GCA_051867135.1 Faecousia sp.
TGATGGTGTAGATGCCATACGGAAGCCAACCGCTGGTGGTGGTACCATCTTCGCCGGTAACCAGCTGGCCAATGACGGTTCCGGCAGCGTTGGCAATAGAAAACTCCGCACCCGGCAGCATTTCGCCAGTTACGGAGTCAGTCTTGATGATTCTGATTTTGCTCTGGGAAGGCATGTTGGTGGCATCCAGTACCGTGGTCACGTCCGATGTGACCGTACATTCCAGCACGACCAGCTCGCCGACATAGCCAGTGGGCAGGCCATGTTCCTTCACGGTGTAGGTGCCAGCATCCAGACCATTGCAGGTTGCAACGCCGTTGGCATCCGTGGTCATGGTGGCGATCAGAGTATCGCCCTGATAGATGTCAAACTGGACGCCGCTGATAGCAAAGCCGGTAACTGCATCCTTCTTCCGGACGATCAGGCTACCCGTCATTGCTTCGTTTTCAACCTCAACCGTGTAGGTCTGGCTATTTTCGTAAGCATTGATGGTGGTGCTGAAGCCGCTGTTAATGTAGCGGTCAGGAGCCACCGTTTCAGTTACGGTGTAAGTACCGTAAGGGAGCCAGTCGGTCTCAGCCGTTCCGTCTTCACCAGTTGTCAGTGTTGCGACAGAAGAACCACTGCTGTCGCTCACAGAAAACACAGCGCCAGCAAGTGGAACCTTGGTATCGGCGTCGATCTTGACAATCCTGATCTTGCTTGTGCTGGGCATGTTCGTTGCCGTCAGATCAGCCACAGAATCCGGCTCAACGTCAGCAGTCAGTTCGACCAGGTCGCCAGCATAGCCAGCGGGCAGCTCATGCTCTCTGACCGTGTACTGACCACGGGGCAGGTTGCCTGACACTGCTACGCCATCTCCATTGGTAATCATGGTACCAACCAGCGTGCCATTCGCATCGAAGATGTCAAACTGCACATTGGCAATGGCCCGACCATTGGAGGCATCCGTCTTGGTCAGCCGAATACCACCCTGCATGGCCGTATTTTCCACATGGATGGTATAGGTCTTTCCATTCTCCGTGGCTTCGATGACCGTAGTGAAGCCACTGTTGATGTATCCATCAGGAGCCTGAACTTCGGTGACGGTGTAGGACCCGTAAGGGAGCCAGTCGGTTTCGGCAGAACCGTCTGCGTCAGTGGTCAGCGTTGCAACAATAGCACCGCTCACATCAGTAACAGTGAAGATCGCACCGGACAGTGTATCCTGTGTGTCTGCGTCAACTTTGGTGATGCGGATCTTGCCCACGATTACCTCGTTGGTCATCTCGACGGTCAGGAGCTGATTGTTATCAGCGATGGATGCAGAATAGAGTGCATCATCTACCTGATAGCCTTCGGGAGCCTGAATTTCCTGAACGTAGTAGTCACCGGCAGGGAGGTTCGTCCACTCGGCAATACCAGAGGCATCCGTCGTGACCGGAGAGTCCAACGGTGCGAAAGCAGCATCGAGCAGCTGGAATACTGCTCCGGCCAGTGCTGAACCAGTGGAGGCGTCAGACTTCATCACGCGAATACTTCCGGTAATGGGAATCGGCGTTGGAGTCGGTGTGGGCGTGGGAACAGGCGTCGGTGTGATCGAGGGCGGAGGTTCGGCTACCGTGAACGCCATGTCCTGATAGTAGCTTCGGTTATCGAGGTGATACGCGATCCACAATTCCTGGCTGCCGGTCAGAGAAGCGTTCTGAGCATTGGTCACAATGTCAGTCAGTCGCTCGCGCAGCTGGTCTGTGGACAAGGAGCAGCGGGAGCCAGCTGCCAGATTACGAATCGTGAAGGATTGACCAAGATATGCCCAGATAGCCTGCTGCTTGATAGCATAGTCCTCATCGCTGTCTTCGGGGACATTGTTGAGAATCCACAGCAGACCGGCATCAGTGCCGGGTTCCAGACCACCATCGCGGCCAGAAGTCGAAGCATCCGATGCTTCGATACAGTAGGCGGTATACTTCACCCCATCGACTGTGACCCAATGCCGGGTGATGGAAGTGGAGCTGCTGCCGTCTTTCTGAACGATGATACCATAGATGTTATTGCCCTCTTTACCCAGACGGACAGCCTCGTCGCCAGTGAAGCGAGACGGGCTTGCTGCTGAGCGGAGAACAGGAGCTGGCAGTTCTTCTGTATCAGAATCCTGCTGTTCGCTGTTGTCTTCATTTACTTCGTCGGAAGTATCATCAGACGGCTTCTCGGGAGAGCCTGCCGCAACCTCTTTATCTTCCATCTGTTCATCATCCACAGAGACTCCATCTGACATACCATCATCGGTGCCTTCCTCCTCGGTTTCAATTTCGGGTTCCTGAACTGCAGAAGTATCATCAGATTCCTCCGTGTTCTCAGAGGTGTCTGTGGTGAAGTCATTGATATCCGCATCGGCAATCGATGTATCAGGGGAAACAATATCAGTGTCTGCATGTGAAGTCATATCCAAGTCGATATCTTCGGCAAATACAGACACAGGCAGCAGTGTCAGCATCGTCAATACTGCCAACATGAGTGCCGTAAGGCGTTTACAAACCGTTTTGAGATGCATGGAAGTTCTCCTTTCAGAAGTAACATTCTTACTGTTCAACGGCCATCACAAGGAGCCTGCCATCCTTGCCGGCATAGCTGCGGTCACAGGTGATCAGCGTCAGGATGCGATCCGAAGCGGACACGCTGACGCCGGTATCATAAAGAGCCTGATCCTTGGCACGGTTGACAAACGCTGCGAACTCGTCGTTGCTGGCGAAATCAGCAGTAGACGGGTCCCATTCGTCATTCTCCATGTTGATGACCGCGAAGATGGTGTAGGTACGCTTGCCGGACAGGGTATCCAGCGTGATGGTGCGATGTTCGCTCCAGAAGGACTTGCCCTTATAGGACAGCAGGGGCTTGAACATCTTCTGACCGGAGCCAGTGATGTGATGACCGTAGATCGCAATGTTCTTGCTGGAACCGTAGTCGGTCTTGCCCAGGCTGAACAGCGTACCGAGGGAAGACTTCGTACCGTTAAAGGTATGGGTCAGGTAGTAGTCGGTATTGTCGCTGCACACGACGGGGTAATCCACGTTCGTGCCAGCGATGGAGAGCCAGCCCGCGAAGTCGCTGTTCTGCGCCTTCAGAGCCTTCAGGTCACGTCCAGCACTGGTATTGGTGTTTTCGGGGGCAGAAGTGTTGCCGCTGGGCTTCTGATTCTCAACTGTGTCGGAACCATCCGCCTCATCGCCGTCGTTGTGTCGTTCCTGATCAGGCTTGGTTTCAACATGGTTGTTGGTCACAGTGCCCTCGTTGCTCTGCTCCAGCAGCTCCTGCAGGGTGTTGTTGCCAGCAGGAATGTCGCTGATCTCCAGCGGAGGGACGAGAGTCACATGCAGGAGCGATTCATCTGCCATCTCATCGACCATCAGGTTGGAATCGACAGCGGCTTGGGTCTTGGTTTCCTCGCTCAGCTCCGAATACTCCAGTGCATCCTGGTTCATATCCGACTCATGGATGAGGGCAGGGCCGAAGATGACGCCGATACCGATCAGGAACAGAACAACGGAAATAATGAGCAGAACCTTCGACCAGGTCTTGATGCGCAGCAGCTTATCGACAGACATATTCATTCTCCTTCTTTCTTTGAGTTGTCGTGGGAACAGGGGAAACAGAGGGAATCGTACTAAGTCGGAACCAGTGGTTTCCACCGGGGTATGCGGTTCATTGGCTGCTCCTTTCTGAAAACAGGCAACAAAAAACGCTCTCTGACGAATCAAAGCGCGCTCGGGGTGGTTTGACACAGAAATCAAACACAGACATATGTTGCAGAGCCATCTTGTGGCTGCTCCATCTTCTTCACAAACAGCCACGGGCAATCACGCCGGATCTGAGCCCTGATTTCTTCGTCCATGGTGATGATGACATTATAGAGGGTTGTCCGCATATAGCTCTTCCTGCACTTGATGGGGTCGTAGTGCTTATCCAGGTTTTCAAACATGCGCTCCACATGGAACTGATTGACCTTGGCAAAGTGGATTTTCATATCCCTGACGGAGATCTCGACGCCTTCAACCCGGAATGTGCCGCTGACAGCGGAGTTGATTTCCATGAGAATATCAACGACTGTGTCAACCCGCTCAGAACCGAACTGTTCACAAAGCGCATCGTAGCAGATACGCTCTTTGACCAGGTCCTTCACATAGCTGTATTCACTCGGCGAATACCGGGAACAGGTATGACGTTGACGATCGCTCTGCATGAAGGCGTCGAAGGCGTATGTGTTATCGAAACGGCTGTCCTTACGCGGACGCTGGGGAACCCAGCAGTCAGTATATGCTGGTTCTGCCGGATGATCTTCATACGCCGAAAACCACTGACCTTCTGCTGCGACAGGGGGAAGCTCATGGACTTCTGCGATGCTGTGCATCCGCGCGAAGTCACTGATCTGCTGGTACAGCGTGCTGACTTGCTCTGGTGCTGCAAGCTCACGGGCACTCACATTGTCCACAGGGTTATCCACAGAATTGTCCACAGGCGATGGGATTACTGCTGCTCCTGCTGTACCTGATACAGAAGGATAGGATTCCACCGCACGAAGAGAAGTATTTTTATCAATTTCCTTTTGAGGAACGGTACTTGGAATAACAGTATTTATTTGTGGGCGATTCTCCGCCGCTGCAATCTCCGCTGGCTGATTTTCCAACGACGGCTTCATTGTGGCAGACCTTTGCGCCCTGACCCGATGACCAGCTGGGATCTTGCCCAGCGTCAGGCTGAGCCATCTGGTGCGGTCTGCATCCGTGATCTCAAAGGTATCGTTCAACTCCGCATCGTCCAGAGGATTGTAGTCTGGATTATTCCGCTTCTCCTCCGGCAGAGGGCGCTCAAACACCACATAGGGCATACTGCCGAAGTTGCCACGGGCGTTGCGAACATTGAGACGAAGCAGATAGCCATGTTCCTCAAGTTTCTGGATTCCTTTACGAAGGGAAGTCGTACCGTCCGAGCAGAAGGAACGCAGTCCTTCCACACTCATATCCCAATTATCGGGCTTGGACATGATAACCAGCAGGAGACCTTTTTCGCGGGCATCCAGCTGATTGTCGTTGATGAACGTATTGTTCACGACGGTATAGCATCTGTCTCGGGAAACCTTGAACTTGATTATGGCCATGTGCTTGTCCTCCTCATACAAGTCGTAGAATCAAAAAAGCAGCACGATATATCATCATGCTGCCTAACGGGCCTCCTGGGTTTTCTTTAACTGTTGTTGCCGGTGCCAGATTCTCACTAACTTGATGAGAACCTTGTGGATCTGCCGATCCGTTGTTTTCGGGGGAAAGTAGTCGCGGAAGTCTGAGTAGTCCATTGCTACCTTTTCGCCGTTGAGCTTCTCCTCGGCAAGGATATTCCGCATCAGGGTAATGTTCAGGCTGCCAGATTCGCTGAGCTTCCGCAACCGTTGAGCTTGGGAAAGGGATGGACGGGCTTGCTCGCTGTCCATAGCGTCCAGCAGTGCTATCTGCTCCTGTTGATTCAGAAATGACAGCTCAACCGCCGGTGAAAACGCAATCTGCCGTTCATCCACCAGCTGAAGCAGCTGCGGGATCAGGTGCGTCAGACGGATGTACCGCTGAACCTGCGTTTTACTTTCACCAATCTTTTCAGCAACCTTCTCGATGGAGGTTTTCAACTTCTGACCGACTTGGGCAGAGGTTGAGGCGGTGCGCTTGCCCTGATGTTTCAGGGCATCCAGCTTCATTTTGAAAGCAAAGGCCCGTTCGCTGGGAAGCAGCTGCTCACGCTGCAGATTGGAATCCACCATGAACAGCGTAGCGGCATCATCATCCAGGTCACGGACGATGGCAGGGATGGTTTCTTTGCCGATCATCTCGCAAGCTCGCTTGCGTCGATGCCCGGAGATGATTTCATAACCGCCCTCTGCTCTGGGACGCACAATAACAGGTACAAGGACTCCATTGCTCTTAATGCTCTGCGCTGTGCTTTCCATATGAACATCATCTACCACATGGAACGGATGATTCTTGAATGGGTACAGCTCTGTCAGCGACAGCTCAACCACCTGTTCAGGGCCATCCCGTGCATGGACTGCCGGATTCCGCTCTTCATCCTCAGTGGGGGGACCACGTTGTGTCTGGGCATTCATTTTGATTTCCTCCTTTCCTTTACTCCGTGTGCAGTTTTCAAAGCACCAGATGATGCTCTGAAATCGACGCGCGTTATGAACGCAAAAAGGACATCTCACTCTTGTCAGAGGGAATGTCCTTCAGGGATTTGGGAGGTGTTTTACTCCCTTGTTCTTTTGTCGTCCATTTTACACCCCCTGTATATCAGTGACTTTTTCAAGCTTGTTCTCACGGTTTGGAAAAGGATGAAAACCCGCCTGACAACCGCAAATCCTTGATTTTCAAGGCTTTCCCGGTTTGTCCTTAATATACCATAAGGGCACA
>JBJDYH010000333.1:0-26525 GCA_051867135.1 Faecousia sp.
TATTTTTGTAAACTTCTTTTCATTTGTCTATTGACATCACACCATTAGACTTTTTACGAAAACTGCCGGGGTTTTGCCCCGGCAGAAGATTTATTTACCGGGCTTGAAGCTATCCTTCAGGCTAACGGAGCGGTTGAACACCAAATGGTCGGGGGAGGAGTCTTTGCTGTCGGGGCAGAAGTAACCCAGACGCATGAATTGGTAGGAGCTGGGTGCCTTGGCATTCTTCAAGCTGGCCTCCACCTTGCAGCCGGTGAGCACTTCCAGGGAGTTGGGATTCATGCAGGCCAGGAAATCCTTTCCGGCAGCATCGGGATCGGGATCGTCAAAGAGGTTGCTGTACTGGCGAACCTCTGCATCATAGCAGTTGTTGGCATCTACCCAATGAATGGTTGCACCCTTGATCTTGCGGCCATCGGAAGGGTCGCCACCTATGGACTGGGGATCGTAGGTAGCCAGAACTTCGGTAACATTGCCGTTTTCATCGGCAACAAATCCGGTGCACTGGATTACATAAGCACCCTTCAAGCGGCATTCCGGCCCATTGGGGAACAGACGCTTATACTTGGGCACAGGTTCAGCAAGAAAATCGTCAGCTTCAATCCACAGGTTGCGGGAGAAGGTAACCGTCCGAGTGCCGTCCTCAGGATGGTTGGGGTTGTTCTCCACCTCAAAGCTCTCGCTCTGGCCCTCGGGATAGTTGGTAATGGTCAGCTTCACAGGTTTCAGAACCGCCATAACACGCTGAGCAATATCGTTCAGGTCTTCCCGCAGACAATGCTCCAAAAACGCGAACTCAATAGTGTTGGGGCTTTTGGCAACACCTACACGGTCACAGAAATTGCGGATGGAAGCGGGGGTATAGCCACGGCGGCGCAGGCCGCACAGAGTAGGCATTCTGGGATCGTCCCAGCCGGATACATAACCGTTTTCCACCAAGGCTCTCAGCTTGCGCTTGGAAAGCACCGTATGGTCAATGCCCAGACGGGCGAACTCAATCTGCCGGGGATGATGGGGAACGGAAACATTTTCAACCACCCAGTTATACAGAGGACGATGGTTTTCAAACTCCAAAGAGCAAAGGCTGTGGGTAATGCCTTCCAGAGCGTCCTGAATGGGATGGGCAAAGTCGTACATGGGGTAGATGCACCACTTGTCACCCTGACGGTGATGGTGCATGTGACGGATACGGTAGATAACCGGGTCACGCATATTGAAGTTGCCGGAGGCAAGGTCAATCTTTGCCCGGAGGGTGTACTTGTTGTCCTCAAATTCGCCGGCGCGCATCCGGGCAAACAAATCCAGACTTTCCTCAATCGGACGGTCACGGTAGGGAGACTTAGCGGGGGTATTCAGGTCACCACGGTATTCCTTGAACTGCTCAGGGGTCAGTTCGCACACATAGGCAAGACCCTTTTGAATCAGTTCTACGGCGTACTCGTAGTCCTTTTCAAAATAGTCGGATCCGTAGTAGAACCGGTCGCCCCAATCAAAGCCCAGCCAATGAATATCTTCTTTGATGGCCTCTACAAACTCCTCGTCCTCCTTGGTGGGGTTGGTATCGTCCATACGCAGATTGCACAGGCCGCCAAACTTTTCGGCAGTACCGAAGTCGATAATCAGAGCCTTGCAATGGCCAATGTGCAGATAGCCGTTAGGCTCCGGAGGAAAGCGGGTATGCACAGTCTTGCCGGCATACTGACCGCCCTCGGCAATATCTTCTTCTATAAATGCATGAATGAAATTTTTGCTTTCGGTAATTTCAGCCATAAAACTTACCTCTCTTTTGTTGAAATTTACGATAATTATAACCGAATACCCATATTTTTGCAACTGCTTTTCCTTGTTTGACCTATATTTTTCAAGAAAAAAACGCTATATCATGAAAGTTTTGAAAACATTTTTAGAAAAAGTTGAAATTTAGGTTGTCAATTTGCCTCTCTTATATTAAAATAGGATAGAATAGAGAGGAGTGATATACTTGAACACCATCAAGTACAAGCGGATTCTGCTGAAGGTTAGCGGCGAAGCTCTTGCCGGCGATGCCCATCGGGGTCTGAATTTTGAAATCGTCAATTCTGTCTGTCAGGCTATTAAGCAATGCTGTGATCTGGGCGTGCAGGTTGGTCTGGTAATCGGCGGTGGCAACTTCTGGCGCGGCGTGAAGGATGGCGCGGACAAGATGCAGCGTTCCCATGGCGATGCTATGGGTATGCTGGCAACCGTTATGAATTCCATAGCCATGGCGGATGCCCTGGAAAAGCACGGCGTGGATGCCCGGGTGCTCAGCGCTGTGGAGATGAATAAGTTCTGCGAGTATTTTACAAGAGATACCGCTGAGCGGTATTTGAACAGCGGCAAGGTAGTTATTTTTGCCGCCGGTACCGGCAACCCCTATTTCTCGACGGATACCGGTGCTGTGCTCCGGGGTGTGGAAATTGAAGCGGACGCGATTCTGCTGGCCAAGAATGTGGACGGCATTTATACCGCTGACCCGGACACAGATCCTACCGCTACCAAGTTTGACGAGATTACTTATGATGAAGTGCTGGCTCGCCACTTGAAGGCTACGGATACTACGGCTATGACCTTGGCCATGGACAATCATGCCAAGCTGATCTGCTTTGCGCTGGCTGACCCTGAGAATATTGTCCGCGTTGTTTGCGGTGAAAAAATCGGAACTGTCGTTAAGGAGGACTAAACAATGAGCGTAGATTTTAAGGATTTTTCCAGAAAGATGGATAAGACTCTGGATGTGCTGGCCGAGAACTTCGGCGCAGTTCGTGCAGGCCGTGCCAACGCCAAGGTGCTGGACCGTATTACTGTGGAGTATTATGGCTCTGAGACTGCCCTTTCCGGCGTTGCGGCTATTTCCTCTCCCGATGCCCGCACGCTGGTCATCCAGCCGTGGGATGCCAAGCTTCTGAAGGACATCCAGAAGGCTATTCAGGTCAGCGATCTGGGTATCAATCCCCAGAATGACGGTCGTGTCATTCGTCTGGTTTTTCCCCAGCTTACTGAGGAACGCCGTAAGGAGCTGACCAAGCAGGTTAAGAAGTATGCCGAAGAGGGCAAGGTTGCTCTGCGCAACATTCGCCGCGACGGTATGGACTATATTAAGAATTTGAAGAAGAAGTCCGAGATTACGGAGGACGAGCAGAAGAAGGCAGAGAAGGATTTGCAGGATCTTCTGGATAAGTATATCAAGAAGGTAGACGATGCCCTTGCCGCTAAGGAAAAAGAATTGATGGCGATTTGATGCAAATATACATTGGGGGCTTGCGGGCCCCCAATGCATTGTTATTATCAGGAGGAAACCATGGCGCAGGAGCAGAAGCTGTTACCGCCTCAACATATTGCCATTATTATGGATGGCAATGGCCGTTGGGCCAAGAATAGGGGCTTACCCAGAACCGCCGGCCATGCAGCCGGTGCGGAAGCCTTTCGCAAAATCGCAAATTATTGCCGGAGTATCGGCGTACAATATTTAACGGTATATGCCTTTTCTACCGAGAATTGGAAGCGCTCCGAGGAGGAGATTTCCGGCATTATGCGCCTGCTGGGCATTTACCTAAAAGAAGCCCTGCGGGACATGAAAAAGAATAAGGTTCGCTTTTGCTTTTTTGGAGATTTAAGCAAACTCTCTCCGAATTTGCAAAAGCTTTGTGAGCGTGCCCAAGAGCAATCGTCGGATTACGATGTTCAGGTAAATTTCTGCTTGAACTACGGAGGCCGTCAGGAGATTGTTCGGGCGGCCCAAGCCTTTGCCGCGGATGCGGTGAAAGGGCTTGTAAAACCTGAGGAGCTTACGGAAGAAATGCTCTCGGGTTATCTCTATTCCAAGGGTGTGCCTGACCCGGAGCTGATTATTCGTCCCTCCGGCGAACTGCGTACCAGTAATTTTCTGCTATGGCAGTCGGCCTACTCGGAATATGTATTTATGAATGTACTGTGGCCTGATTTTACCCCCGAACATTTGGATCAGGCTATTGAAGAATATCACCGGCGAAACCGCCGATTTGGAGGAGTATAAAGATATGAAAACGCGCATTATTGCTGCTGCGGTATTACTTCCGATTCTGGCAATTGCTTTATTTTGGTTGCCGCTGATTGTTACCGCGATTATTTTTGCCCTGCTTTCTGCTATAGCAGCCTATGAGCTGCTGTGGGGCACCGGCCTTTGCCGTCATCCCCGGCTGGTCATCTATTCAATGGTCATGGCCTTTATTGTACCTGTTTTCTATTTCTGCAGCATCCAGTACGAAATGGTCAATACGAACGCATATATTCTTCTGGGTGCGATGGCGTTTTTCGCTCTGCTGTTTGGCGAGATGATGGCATCCCATGTGAAGCTTCGCTTTGAGTACATCGCATATTGCTTTGTGGCCGGCTTGCTGATTCCTTTCTTGTTTAGCAGCATTGTGCGCATCCATGCCGGTTACGCAGGCCGTTACTATGTGGTCATTCCTTTTGTGCTTGCCTTTGCATCCGATACCGGCGCATATTTTACCGGCAAGTTCTTTGGGCGCAATAAACTGGCTCCTGTCATCAGCCCCAATAAGACGATTGAAGGCGTAATCGGCGGCATCGGTGGAGCAGTTGTATGTATGCTCCTTTACTGCCTGCTTATGAAGCTCGCATTCAATTTCAATGAAATTCACTACGGTTATGCTCTGGTTTACGGTGTTGCCGGCTCTCTTACCGGTGTATTTGGCGACCTTTGCTTCTCCGTTATCAAGCGCCAGACCGGCATTAAGGACTATGGTAAGCTGATTCCCGGCCATGGCGGTGTGTTGGATCGTTTTGACTCAATGATTTTGGTAGCTCCCCTTACGGAAGCGCTGCTTATCCTCATTCGTGTGGTGAATTGATTATGGTGAACTGCGTCAGTATTTTAGGCTCTACCGGCTCTATCGGGCGGCAAAGTCTGGATATTATGGAGCATCTGGGCATCCGCGTGGGTGCGCTTACCGCAGGTACCAGCGTGGAAAAAATGGCTGACCAGTGCCGAAAGTTCCGGCCTCGTTTGGCTGTTATGGCTACCGAGAATGCAGCCAAAGCCCTTTCCCGGCAAATCAGCGACCTTCCTGTTCGTGTTCTATGGGGCGAAGAGGGCCTGATGGAAGCGGCTACCATGGAGGGCGTTGACTGCGTGATCACCGCTGTGGTAGGCATGCTTGGCTTAAAGCCCACCTTGGCAGCCATTCGCAGCGGCAAACGCATCGGTCTTGCCAATAAGGAGACGCTGGTATGCGCCGGTGCGCTGGTTATGGAAGAGGCAAAGCGCTGCAACGCCGAGATTATCCCGGTGGATAGCGAGCATTCCGCTATTTTTCAGTGCCTTATGGGCTGCGGAGACAGCGCTGAAGTAAAACGCCTGATTTTGACCTGCTCCGGTGGCCCTTTCTTCGGCAAAACCCCTGATGAGCTGAAAAAAGTAACCAAAGCCGATGCCTTGAAGCACCCGAACTGGAAGATGGGCCCCAAAATTACCATCGACTGTGCTACCCTTATGAATAAGGGCCTGGAAGTCATCGAAGCCATGCACCTGTATCAGATGCCTGTGGAAAAGGTGGATGTGGTGATTCATCGCCAGAGCATTGTTCATAGCATGGTGGAGTTTACCGACGGCGCTGTAATGGCGCAGATGGGTGCGCCGGATATGCGCCTTCCCATTCAGCTTGCGGTTACATATCCCCAGCGAAAGGCTTGTGTGGTAGACAGTCTTGACTTGCTGAATTGCGGGCCCCTTACTTTCAGCGCCCCGGATATGGAAGCGTTTCCTTGCCTTGCGTTGGCTCGGCATTGTGCGAAACTGGGGGGTAACGCCTGCGCCGTAATGAATGGCGCTAACGAGGAGACTGTGGCGATGTTTTTGCGGGATGAAATCGGGTTTTACGATATTTATCGGTTGGTTAAAAACGCGGTGGATACCGTACCCTATATTGGCAAGCCTTCTTTGGACGAAATTTTGGAGTCTGACCGGCAGGCCAGAGCAGCGGTAAGAGGCTGCGGCAAATAGTTTTTAGCGAGGTTTCTTTATGGGCATTCTTTGGGCAATCCTGTTGTTTAGTTTTTTGATTTTAGTTCATGAGTTGGGGCATTTTATTGCGGCCAAATCTTTTGGTGTGCAGGTAAATGAGTTTTCCCTGTTCATGGGCCCCGCCATTTTCCAAAAAAAGATTGGTGAAACGGTGTATTCCCTTCGCTGCATTCCCTTTGGCGGTTTCTGCGCTATGGAAGGGGAGGACGAAGAAAGCGACAACCCCCGGGCCTTTACCCGGGCGGCTTGGTGGAAGCGGCTGATCATTCTGGTAGCCGGTGTCACCATGAACGCCATTTTTGGCTTGATTATGGCCATTGCCCTTATGCTTCCTCAGAATTATCGAGTTTTGCCCCAGATTGAATCTATGGAAAGCTGGAGTACCTTCGGCGGCGAAAACGGCCTGCAAAGCGGTGACCGCATTCTGGAGATTGACGGCCAGAATGTGTATATTTATCAGGATATTTCCCTGCTTCTTATTACAAACCCCTCTGATACCCACGATCTTTTGGTAGAGCGGGACGGGAAAGAGGTTCTTCTGAAAGACCTCTCCATGATAAAACAGGAGGTCATTCAGGAAGACGGCACCACAAAGAAGCTTTACGGCATGAACTTTGCTGTAGATGAGCTTGATTTTGGGGAGAAGCTGCAAGAGGGCTTTTATATTTCCGTTTACAACATTCGCAGCGTTCCTTTGAGCCTGAAAATGCTGTTTACCGGTGCTGCCAGCGTGAAAGATGTAAGTGGCCCCGTAGGTATCGTGAAAACCGTGTCCGATGTTACCAGTCAAAGCTCAGGATTGATTCTGTTTTTGAACCTGATGAGTCTTGGAAGCCTGCTTTCTCTGAACCTTGCGGTTATGAATCTGCTTCCCATTCCCGCGCTGGATGGCGGCCGGGCGGTATGTTTGATCATTACAACCGTTGCCGAGAAAATTACAGGAAAGAAGATTGACCCCAAATATGAGGGCTATCTCCACGGGGCAGGCATGGTTTTTCTGCTGGTGCTTATGGCGCTCATCACATTCAAAGATATTTTCAGCTTGTTTTAAGAGGTGATATACATGACCAGACAAATCATGGTAGGCTCCGTGCCTATCGGCGGCGGTGCGGATATTGCCATTCAGTCTATGCTGAATACGCCGACTACGGATGTGAAAGCTTGTTTAGGCCAAATTGAAAAGCTTCATGAAGCCGGTTGCCAGATTGTCCGTCTGGCTGTACCCAATCGGGAGGCTGCTTCCTGTTTTGGGGAAATCTGCAAGGAAAGCCCCTTGCCCTTGGTTGCCGATATTCATTTTGACTACAAGCTTGCCATTGCCGCTGCGGAGGGCGGTGCTTCCAAAATCCGCATCAACCCCGGCAATATCGGCGGCGAGGATCGGGTAAAGGCCGTTGTAGATGTATGTAAGGATAAGAATATCCCTATCCGTATCGGTGTGAATGGCGGCAGTCTGGAAAAGACGCTGCTGGAAAAGTATGGCCATCCTACCGCCGAAGCGTTGGTAGAGAGTGCTTTTTCCCATTTGGAGCTGCTGGAAAAATACGGATTTTATGATACCTGCGTCTCTATGAAGTCTTCTACCGTACCTACTATGGTAAAGGCTTGCCGTCTGTTTCGAGAGCGCTGCGACTACCCTCTGCATATCGGTGTGACGGAAACCGGGCCTGTAAAAATGGGCCTTCTGAAGTCAGCTATGGGCATTGGTGCGCTTTTGCTGGATGGAATTGGTGATACAATCCGGGTTAGTCTCACGGACGACCCTGTGGAAGAGGTTTATGCCGCTAAGGATATCCTGAAGGCTGCCGGATTGCGGAAAGAGGGCGTAAATATCATTTCCTGCCCTACCTGCGGACGCACAAAAATTGACCTCATCGGGCTTGTGAACCGGGTAGATGAGGCCCTGAAAGACTGCCGCAAGCCGATTACCGTTGCGGTTATGGGCTGCGTAGTAAACGGCCCGGGAGAAGCCAGAGAAGCCGATATCGGCATTGCCGGCGGTGATGGCTTCGGCATGATTTTTGAAAAAGGCGTGCAAACCATGAAGCTGCCCTATGACCAGCTTTTGGATGCATTGCTGCGGCGTATTGAAGAACTTTGAGGTTATTATGGCAAACTCCACCCCGTTTTTTAATATGTTTTCTGACTATCAGCCGTCTGAGGAGCTTCACAGCTTACTTTCTCAGGCGGCTGTGGTTGCTGCTGACATTTTTCCTGAAGACCGCAGCATCGAGCTGGCAATTCACAGCCCGGCATACATCTCCAAGCGCAAGCTGGATACTGTCAGCAAAGAGCTTTGCGCCCTGTATGGGCTTCGCAGTATAAATATTCAGCCCACGTTCCCGTCGGAAGAGCTGGCTAAAATGGAGCCGGAAGAGCTGCGCCAGCTTTTTGTGGAACAAAACTCTATGAACCGGGGCAGCCTCGCGGGGGCGGCTTGGAGCTGGGATGGGAACAACTTAACGGTGAAACTGCTGGCCAACGGCAAGAAGGAGCTGGAAAAATGCGTACCCAAGGTTCAGCAAAAGCTTCTCCAGCAATTTGCCACCAGCGTAAATATTGCAATCGAAGCAGGGGAGGAGCTAACAGGACAAGCTCTGTTTGACGCGATGGAAAAAATGCGTCAGGAAGTGCTTGCTGCCCTTCCTCAGGCTGCCCACTCTGCGCCGCAAAAGGAACAGCCTCAGCAAAGCGAGACTATGTACGGCAAGCCGTTCAAGGGCCCCGCTACACCTATGAAAGAGCTTTCTCTGGATATGGGCTTTGTAATTGTAGAGGGCAGAGTATTTGCCGTAGAGCATAAGGAGCTGAAAAAACGGAATGCGTGGGTCATCAACTTCGACATGACGGATAACACCGGCTCTATCCGTGTCAGCCGCTTTATGGAAAATAATGAGGCCAAGCCCTTCCTGGAAAACGTTCAGATTGGCAGCGTCCTGCGTGTTCAGGGCAAGCTGATGGTCAATAACTTTGACAATGAAATGGTGCTCAAGCCCTTTGCTATGACTTCCGGTTCTTTGCCCAAGCGCAAAGATACTGCCCAGGGCGGCAAGCGTGTAGAGCTGCACTTGCATACCGTTATGAGCAATATGGATGCCCTGACCGTTACCAAGGATGCCATTAAGCAGGCCGCGGCTTGGGGACATAGGGCGATTGCCATTACGGATCATGGCTGTGTGCAGTCTTTTACAGACGCGCTGCATACTGTAGAAGACTGGAAGGGCGCACCCAAGGTTGCAGGTACTGACGAGGATATTAAAATCCTATACGGCTGCGAGGGCTACTATGTCAACGATATGGCCAACCGCATTGCGGTAAATGGCACTCAGAATATTCCCCTTACCGGGGAATATGTGGCCTTCGATTTGGAAACCACAGGCCTTTCTGCCAGAAATGACCACATTATTGAAATTGGCGGCGTGCTCATGCGGGAGGGCAAGGAAATTGACCGCTTCCAGACCTTTGTAGACCCCGAGCGGGTTCTTTCTCCTGAAACCACCAAGCTTACCGGGATTACCGATGCCATGCTCCGCGGTGCGCCGAAAATTGAAGAAGCTCTGCCTAAATTCTTGGAATTTGTGGGAGAGCGTGTTCTGGTTGCCCACAATGCGGATTTTGACACCGCTTTTGTGCGGACGGAATGTGACCGTTTAGGCTTAAAATACAACTATACCGCTGTGGATACGCTGGCATTGGCTCGCAATTTGATGCCTCAGCTTAGCAGGCATAAGCTGGATGTTGTTGCCAATGCGCTGAATCTGCCGGAATTTAACCATCACCGAGCTGCGGACGATGCCGCAATCTGCGGCATGATTATGGGCAAGTTTATTGCTATGCTGCAGGAGCAGGGCGTGGAAACATTGCAGGGAATCAACCCTGCTTTGGCAGAGATGGGCAACCAGAAAATCGTCCTCGGCAGCCATAACCAGCACATTATTATCCTTGCCAAGAACCAAATGGGCCTGCGCAACCTTTATCAGCTTATTTCCGAAAGCAATTTGGAGTATTATCTTCGCAAATTCCCCAGAATGCTCCGCTCCCGTATTGAAGCTTTGCGGGAAGGTCTGATTATCGGCTCTGCCTGTGAGGCCGGCGAGCTTTTCCAAGCTGTTTTGGACAATAAGAGCGATGAAGAGCTGAAGCGGATTGCTTCTTTCTATGATTTTCTGGAAATCCAGCCCATCGCCAACAATAAGTTTATGCTGGCAAAAGGTACGGCAAAGGACGAGGAAGAGCTGCGGAATTTCAACCGCACCATCGTTCGTTTAGGAGAGGAACTGGGCAAGCCTGTAGTAGCTACCGGCGATGTCCACTTTCTGAACCCTGAGGATGAGATTTTCCGCCATATTCTCTTAGCGACGAAAGGCTTTGAGGATGCGGACAAGGACAACCCCCTGTATTTTCGCACGACCGACGATATGCTTGCGGAATTTTCCTATTTGGGAGAGGAAAAAGCTTACGAAGTGGTTGTTACCAATACGAACCTCATTGCGGATATGTGCGAAACGGTACGCCCTGTTCCTCACAATCTGTTTGCTCCCAAAATCGAAAACTCCGTGGAAGACTTGAAGAGCTTGGTATACGGAAAGCTTCATCGGCTTTACGGTGAAAATCCTCCTGAGCCGTTTGTAAAGCGTGTGGAAACGGAGCTGCACGATATTATTACCTGCCACTACGATGTGATTTATATGTCTGCTCAGCGATTGGTGCAGAACTCTTTGGAAAACGGTTACTTGGTAGGCTCCCGTGGTTCCGTTGGCTCGTCTATCGTGGCCTATATGTCCGGCATTACGGAGGTAAATTCCTTCCCGCCTCATTACCGTTGTCCCAATCCGAAATGTAAGCATACCATTCTGGATGTACCCAAGGGTTACAACTGCGGCGCCGACCTGCCGGATGCGGTATGTCCCTTGTGTGGCACGGCTATGGAAAAGGACGGCTTTAACATTCCCTTTGAAACCTTCCTTGGCTTCGGCGGCGACAAGGTGCCGGATATCGACCTGAACTTTTCCGGCGAATACCAGGCCAATGCCCATCAATACTGTATCGAAATGTTCGGAAAATCCCATGTTTTCCGCGCGGGTACTGTGGGTACAGTTGCGGAAAAGACAGCCTATGGCTATGTAAAAAAGTATCTGGAAGAGCGGGGAAAAACTGCTTCCGCTGCGGAGAAGAACCGTTTGGCTGCCGGCTGCGTAGGCGTAAGACGAACCACCGGCCAGCACCCCGGCGGTCTGGTTGTCATTCCTCAGGAGAACGAAATTTGGGACTTCTGCCCGGTACAGCATCCTGCGGATGACCCCAACAGCGACCAGATTACTACCCACTTTGAATATCACTCCATGGAAGAAAACCTCCTGAAGCTGGATATGCTGGGACATGATGACCCTACCATGATTCGTATGATGGAGGATATGACCGGGGTGGATGCCAAAACCATTCCTCTGGACGATAAAGCCACCATGTCCATTTTTACCAGCTCCAAGGTGCTGGGCTATGAGAATGACCCCATTCTTGGCCCTACCGGCGCTGTGGCCGTACCTGAATTCAATACCCGCTTTACCCGCGGCGTTCTTTTGGATACCATGCCGGACAAATTTGACTTTTTGGTGCGTATTTCCGGCTATACCCACGGTACGGATGTGTGGCTGGGCAATGCAAGAGATTTGATCGTTTCCAAGACTGCTACCGTGGACGGAACCATCGGCTGCCGTGACGATATCATGATTTACCTGATATCCTGCGGTATGCCGGAAAAGCGGGCCTTTAAGATTATGGAGTCCGTGCGTAAGGGCAAGGGTCTGCCTCCCGGAGCGGAAGAGGAAATGGTAGCCGCCGGTGTGCCGGATTGGTATATAGGTTCTTGTAAAAAGATTAAATACCTGTTCCCCAAGGCTCACGCTGTTGCCTATGTTATGATGGCTTTCCGCATTGCCTGGTTCAAGGTCAATTACCCCCTCGCTTTCTATTCTGCCTATTTTTACCGCCGCAGCCAAAAGGGTGGCTTTGATTGCGCTATGATGACAAGAGGTATGGAAGCGGTAAAAGCCCATATTGCCGCTATTGACGGCGACGACGATGCTACCAACAAGGATGAAGATTTGCTGACAACTTTGGAAGTTGTATATGAGTTCTATCTGCGTGGATTTGAATTTTTGCCGGTAGACCTTTACAAGAGCGATGCCAAAAAGTTCCTCATTGAAGACGGCAAGATTCGTCCTCCCTTTGTTTCCATTTCCGGTCTGGGAGAAAACGCGGCAGAAGACCTTGCAAAGGGCAGGGAAGGGAAGCAGTTCCTTTCCATCGAGGAAGTTGCTGCTGCTTGCCCCAAGGTTTCCAAGACCCATATTCAAATGCTCAAAGATGCCGGTGCATTTGGGGATTTGCCGGATACCAGTCAGGTAGATTTGTTTGCTATGATGTTTTAAGTTTACAAAGTGTAAAAGATATGCTATACTAATTCTACAAATTTCTTATGTCTTAGGAGATGAAAATTATGCAAGATATTGGTATGCAGTTTCATATTCACTGCAAGGAAGGGGATGTAGGCCGCTATTGCTTCCTCCCCGGCGACCCCGGCCGCTGTGAAGCCATTGCCAGCCATTTTGATAACCCTGTACATATCGGTATGAACCGGGAGTATAACATCTATACCGGCACTCTGCTGGGGGAAAAGGTATCCGTATGCTCTACCGGCATTGGCGGCCCCAGCGCTGCCATTGCCATGGAAGAGCTTGCTGCAATCGGAACCGATACCTTTATCCGGGTAGGTACTTGCGGCGGCATCGATCTGGATGTGTGCCCAGGGGATGTGGTAGTTGCTACCGGTGCTATCCGCTATGAACATACTTCTTTGGAGTATGCTCCCATCGAGTACCCCAGTGTGCCCAATTTTGATGTTACCGCTGCCTTGAAGGCAGCCAGCGAGGATCTTGGCTATCGCACCCATACCGGCGTTGTGCAATGTAAAGACGCTTTCTATGGTCAGCATTCTCCCGAGAAGTCTCCTGTATACTATGAGCTTCTCAATAAGTGGGAAAGCTGGAAGCGCCTTGGCGTAAAGGCCAGCGAGATGGAAAGCGCCACATTGTTTGTAGTTGCTGCTGCTCTTGGGGTTCGCTGCGGAAGCTGCTTCCATGCCGTGTGGAATCAGGAGCGGGAAAAGCTGGGTATGTTCATGAAGATGACAGAAGATACCTCCGGCGCGATTCGGGTAGGCATTGAAGCTATGAAACGCCTTATTGCTGCCGATAAGGAAGCGCAAAAGAAATAAGCAAGATGATATAGTCCCCTTAGCGTAGACACTACGAAAAACAAAAGTTTTCGAGACTACACTAAGGGGACTGCTGTTCTACATGGGTAGATCAATTATTACCAGAAATATAGCCGAGAATTGCAATCAGCACGCGAGCAGATTTAATCCATAAGTTTAATCCATAAGATTAAGAAGAAAGTGGTTGTATTTTTGTGAAAAATGTGGTAGACTAAACAAAAGTATGCTGAGTACAATTCCTCGGCAATATCTAGGAGGTATCCCTATGGCAGAGAATAAACAGTACATTACCCAGGTGCAGGAAAACGGGAGCGTAATGATTTCTCAGGAAGTAATCGCTACCATTGCTGCTCAGGCTGTGGTTGATGTGGAAGGTGTGAATACCATCGGCAATAAGCCCGGTGTTGATATGATCGACATGATCCAGAAGAAGAGCTGGGGCAAGGGCATTAAGATTGTAATTGATCAGGATGATGCCCTTTCTGTAGAGTGCGGTATCATTGTGAACTACGGCCAGAGCGTTGTTTCCGTTGCAAAGGCTGTGCAGGAAGCAATCAGCAGCGCTATCAATTCCATGATGGGTATTACCGTTGCTTCCGTAAATGTAAATGTTTGTGGCATTGCCCGCCAGTAAGGTGTGTTTATGACGAGAGGTAACGCCAGAGAATTGGCTGTCCATTTGATTTATGGCCGGGAATTTACCGGCGAAGAGCCCGAACAGGTAGTATCTACCCGGCTGAATAAGGAATATTATGCAAAGCTTTCTCAGGAAAATGCTGTGTATGAGGATCGTCCCAGCCGTGCTCAGCTTGCGTACATCGACAATGTGGTTTCCGGCGTGGCAAACCGTGCCGAGGAGCTGAATGAGATCATCGGCAAGTTTTCTATTGGCTGGAATGTCTCCCGTATTTCCCGCCTGACCCGCTGCATTCTGCAGCTTGCAATTTACGAAATCCTCTCTGTGGAGGATGTGCCTACCGGTGTTGCTATTTCCGAAGCGGTTCGTCTTTCCAAGATGTATGACGGTGACGATACCGGCGCGTTTGTCAATGGCATTCTTGGCAGCTTTGCCCGAAGCCTGACCGAAAAGGAGTAAGCTGTATGGGTGTGATCGGTTTTGACACCAGTAACTATACCACCTCCATTGCGTATTTTGATGGAACGGATGGTTTGAACTGCTCCAAGCTCCTTCCGGTCAAGCTCGGTCAGTTAGGGCTGCGTCAAAGCGATGCTGTATTTCACCATACCAACAGCCTGCCGGAGCTATCCGACAGGCTGTTTTCTTCCTTGGGAAATGTCAGTATTGAAGCAGTTGGCGTCAGCACTCGGCCCAGAGCGGTTGACGGCAGCTATATGCCCTGCTTTTTGGTGGGTATCAGCCATGCAAGGCTTCTGGCCAATGCTTTTGGCGTGCCCTTGGTGGAATGTTCCCATCAGCAGGGGCATGTGGCAGCATCTTTATGGAGCAGCGGCCACATGGAGCTGATGGATGAGCCGCATCTTGCGTGGCATCTGTCCGGCGGTACGACTGAGCTTCTTCTGGTGGAGCCTGAGGGCCGCAATGTGAAATGTACCCGCATAGGCGGCACTACGGATATTTCTGCGGGCCAGCTCATAGACCGTACCGGCCAGCTTTTGGGGCTGCCTTTTCCTGCCGGAAAGCATCTGGATGAATGCAGCACGAAAGCTGCCGGAGAGGAAGTTTTTTGCGCCAAATGCAGCGCCAGCGAGTTTTCTCTGTCCGGCGTGCAGAATAAGGTGCAGAAATTCTATGATACCCATAAAGATGCGGCGGAAACAGCGGCCTATGCCCTGAGATGTGTTTGCGCCGCGGTGCATAAAGCGACGGTACAGGCGAATGCTGCATATCCGGGGCTGAAAACTGTATTTTCCGGCGGTGTAGCATCCAATTCTATGCTGCGAAAGGCAATGTCTGGCTTAGACTGTGTGTTTTGCCCTCCGCAGTATTCTACGGATAACGCTATGGGCGTTGCCGTGCTTACCCACCGGGCCATGGAGGTTTGATTATGGCGCAGCAAGCCTTGACTGTTACGCAAGTCAACGAATATATCCGTACCCTGATGGATCGGGATAACCTTCTGAATAATGTTTGCGTAAAAGGAGAAATCAGCAACTATAAGCTCTATCCCTCCGGCCACCATTATTTTACCCTGAAAGATGAAAACGGCGCTCTGAGATGCGTAATGTTTAAGGGAAATGCCTTTCGTCTGCGTTTTCGGCCTGAAAATGGCATGAAAATTGTGGCTATGGGCAAAATCGGAGTGTTCCCCAGAGATGGTGCCTATCAGCTTTACTGCACATCCTTGATGCCTGACGGCGTGGGCGATCTCCATGTTGCATTTGAGCAGTTGAAAGCCAAACTGTCCGCCAAAGGGCTTTTTGATCCGAAGTATAAAAAGCCTATCCCCAAGTACCCCGGGGTGATCGGAATTGTTACCAGCCCTGTAGGCGCTGCATTGCAGGATATGCTGCGGATTCTCAATGCCAGATATCCCCTTGCCCAAGTGCGCCTGATTCCCGCTAGAGTGCAGGGCGCGGAAGCGCCGGGAGAAATTGCCGGGGCGATTGATTACGCGAACCGCTATCGTCTGGCGGATGTGCTGATTGTGGGCAGAGGCGGCGGTTCTATTGAAGACCTTTGGGCTTTTAACGATGAGAAGGTGGCTTATGCCATTTTCCGTTCCCAAATCCCTGTAATTTCTGCGGTGGGCCACGAGCCGGATGTAACCATATCCGACTATGTGGCGGATTTGCGGGCGGCGACACCCTCTAATGCGGCAGAATTGGTAGTTCCTGACTGCAATGCCCTTCGTCAGATGATGGATGGCTACAGTGCTTCTATGAGTTCTGCTTTGGGCCGTCATTTGAAGACTGCCCGGCAGCGGCTGAATATGCTTTCCAATAGCCCTGCTATGGCAAGCCCTCTTGGATATTTTGAGCAGCGCAAAAATGCCCTGCATATGCTGGAAACGAAGCTCTCCCTTGCCCAAAACCGCCGTTTGCATTTGAGCCGTCAGCGGTTTACGGCTCTTACCGCAAAGCTGGATGCTATGAGCCCTCTGAAGGTACTTACACGGGGATATGCCATGGTGCAAGGCAGGGAAGGGCAGGTCATACGAAGCGCAGCCCAGGTAAGCTCCGGTGACTATGTGAGCTTGCAATTAAGCGATGGTAAAATTGAAGCCTGCGTAACAGGCGTGCGGGAGGAAGCATAATGAATGAAAAGAATATTACTTTTGAGCAAAATATGAAGCGTTTGGAAGAGATTGTTCGGGCTATGGAGCGGGGCGATGTTGCTCTTGAAGAATCCCTGAAAATGTTCCAGGAGGGTACTGAGCTGATTCGTACCTGCTCCCAGCTTTTGGATGATGCGGAGCTTCAGGTAAAGAAAGTGATGGCCCGTGCGGATGGCACACCTGCTGAGGAGGATTTTCCCCATGACGGATTTTAACAGCCGCACGCTGGGCTATAAAGAGTATACAGAAAAGTATCTTTCTGAAATGATTGCGGCTGCTTGCAATGAACCTCAGCAAAAACTTTATGATGCAATGCAGTATAGCCTAATGGCTGGCGGTAAGCGGCTGCGTCCCATATTTGTCTATGAATTTTGCCGTATGTGCGGTGGAGAGTGGGAAAAGGCAGTACATTTTGCTGCCGCTATTGAAATGATCCATACCTACAGCTTGATCCATGATGATCTTCCCTGTATGGACAATGATGATTTCCGCCGTGGCAAACTTACCAGCCATAAGGTATTTGGCGAGGCTTTGGCGGTGCTTGCAGGGGATGCTCTGCTTACAGATGCGTTTGCAGAAGCAGCGAAAACCGAGCTTTGTGATGTGCAGCGGTACGGCCTTGCAATCAGCGTGCTATCCCGCTGCGCCGGCTCCTATGGCATGGTAGGCGGGCAGGTTCTGGATATGCTCAGCGAGGAAAGAGCATGTAATGAGCAGGAGATTATTGAGATTCAGAGCCGAAAAACCGGCGCTCTTATCAAGGCAGCTTGTGTGCTGGGCGTAGTTGCCGGAAACGGTACGCATGAGCAAATCGCGGCAGCGGAGGGCTTTGCGGAAGCGCTGGGTATGGCGTTCCAGATTCGGGATGATATGCTGGATGTTATCGGCAATGCTCAGGAATTGGGCAAAGCGACCGGCGTTGACAGCGGAAAAAATACTTTTGTGCGCCTTTACGGCTTAGATAAATGCGAAGAACTGGTAAATAAGTACACTTCCATTGCAATCGAAAAGCTAAATAGCTTCCGCGATACCCAGTATATGGAGCAAATGTGCCATTACCTGACCGATAGAACCGTATAAAAATGCATCCGATACCATGGCGGTATCGGATGCGCTTTTTATATGGAAATTACTGAATGTCGCTGTCGTCAAAGCGGTCGCCGCACTCAGGACAGAATTTGGGAGGATTCTTAGGATCCTCAGGCTCCCAGCCGCACTTGTCGCAGCGGTACAGAGGCGCATCGGCGGGCTTCTTAGCGCCACACTCGGGGCAGAATTTACCCTTATTCACGCTGCCGCAGGCGCAGATCCAGCCGTCGACGGGCTTGGAAGCGCCGCACTCGGTACAGAATTTACCGGTGTTGACAGCACCGCAGGCGCAGGTCCAGCTATTCGCGGGAGCAACAGGCGCGGCAGGTGCTTCGGCCTGCTCTTCTCTGCGCTGCTGGCCCATCTGGAACAGGGAATTCACATCTACGCCCTTACCCTGACCCATAGCCATATTCATGCCCATGAAGCCGGTGAATGCGCCGGCATCATTCTTAGCGGCATCCTTCATAGCCTGAGACTGGGCATCGATCATCGCTGCACCGGCCATGGAAGCGTCACGATATACAGCGGAGCGCTGCAGATCCTTGATCATCTTCTCGTCTTCAGCGGATGCGGTAGCGGAGTTGACGGTGACGGAAACAACGCTGATACCTCTCAGCTCGCTCCACTTGGCGCTCAGGGCAGTATTCATGGCTTCGCTAAGCTCGGTTGTGCAGCCGGGGAGAGCAGAGTAACGAATGCCTTGTGCGGAGATTGCGGCGAAAGCGGGCTGCAAAGCAGTCAGGAATTCGCTCTTGAGCTGGCTGTCCAACAGGGAGCGATTGTAAGTATCGGCAACATTGCCGCAGACATTCTTGTAGAACAGCATGGGGTCGGTAATCTTGTAGGAGTACTCACCGTTGCAGCGAATAGCAATATCTACATCCAAACCAATGTTCTTATCCACAACCCGGAAGGGTACAGGATTGGTAGTACCGTATTTGTTGCTTACGATTTCCTTCAGGTTGAAGTAGTAAACTCTCTGATCCTTGCCGGTATCTGCGCCAAAAGTGAAACGGCGCTTAAAGGTTTCCCAGCTTCCCTTAATGCCCTTGCCAAGTCCGCCGTAGAAGATGCTGGGCTCGGTAGAAGAATTCCAAGTAAACTCGCCGGGTTCAGCGGCAAATTCCACAATTGCGCCCTGCTCCACAATCATCATACATTGACCTTCGTTGACGACAATCACAGAACCGTTGCTGATCACATTGTCGCTACCCTTGGTGTTGCTGGAGCGGTCGGAGGTTCTTTTGCGGCCTTTGGCGACAAGTACATCAGAAGAAAGAGAGTCGCAGTAAAAATACTCTCTCCACTGATCGGCCAGTACGCTGTTTACAGAACCAAGTGCTGCTTTTATAAGTCCCATAGTATTTCTCCTTTTGTAATATAGTCTTAGGGAAGCTCTGATTAAATCGGCAAGAGCTGGGGGCAAAAGATTCGCCATCCAGCTGCAGACGATTTATTCAGAGTTTCCTTAGATTTAAAACTTTCGGCTGCCTCCGCCGTGGCTTCTGCCGCTGCTACTCGTGTGGGTAGAGCCTCGGCCTCCACCTCCGGAGGAGTTATTTTGGATACGGGTGCGGGATGTGCGGGAGTACAGAAATGTATCATGGTTAACCGGCAAGGTAAAGGAGTTTTTTGCCAGATAACTTTGAGCACCAACCTGAGGTTTTGCGGTTTTCATACCGGAGCGCATGGTTGCAAGTCCAATTCCGCCAGCGCCTGCGCCCACAGCGAGGGAAATCACGGCGACGGAAGCGTAGTTGGGTTTTCCGGACTTGGAATCCTTGGACTGCGCGTAGTCATAAAACTCACTTTCCAAATTATCGAGATATGTACGCAGTCCTAAATAATAGCTGCCTCTTCGGAAGTCGTCATAAACGCAATCCAGAAGCTCATCAATATCCCGGTCAGACAGGGCATCAATCGCTTCACCGCTGGTGGATATCGCATACGCACGATCTTCAATGGCAAGCAAGAACAATACACCGCTGTAATCGTCCCCAATTCCATAGCCATTGTAATCGAAATAATCATCAGCGTATGCTTGCGCGGTTTTGCCTTCCAGAGAGGATACTATAACGATGACAACATCCATGTCATATTCATTGATTATGGACTCAGCATAGACAGCAAGGTCTTCTTCTTGCTGTGTTGTCAGCAAATCTGCCTCGTCAACTACCTTATCGGCATTGGCAAGCACAGCAGGGGAGAGGAAGAGCAGAATCAGCAATCCTGCAAAGATAGAAATCAATCGTTTCATCTTTCTACCTCCTACAGCAAAAGAAGCTGAAGCACACCGGCAATCGCTGCGCCAATGGCGGCAATGCCGGCAAACCAGGCCGCGCTGCGTTTGCGGCAGATAGGGAAGGTGCCTGTCATTTTGCCTGTTTGGCCGTTCATAGCGAATATGTATGTCTTATCCTCATATCGGGTATGGAGCATCCAAACCGGCAGAAGGACATATTTTGCTTCGTCTTGGGAGATGTTCGCGGTTCGCCCGGAGGGAACAACACCGGAAAAACCAATAATGCTGGACTGGATGAGAGAGTCCATGGTGTTTTCTACCCGCTGGGATATTCTATGCTTTCCTTCCTCGGCATCCACATCATATTTATCCGCATAAAAACCGGAGAGATAAGCGGGGTTAAACTCCACCATTTGGGAGAAGTCAAATGGCTCAATGGACTCCATGATATCATCGTCCATTTTCCTGGAACCGTCAATGGGGATGTTGGTAAAACTGGCAGTTCCGGTTCGATTGAGCAAAAAGTAATCGGTTTTTACATAACGGTATTGGGAATCTGACCAACTGTGCAAACGAGTGGCTCTGTAATTGGCCTGCACAGTACCGGTGCAGCTATAGAGCCAGAAGGGGACATAGATGCCGGTAATCTTTTCAATACGGTTTTTCTGGGTGAACATCTTCGGAAGTAGTTTTTTCCCTTTGCACAAAGACAGAAACGCCTGCTGGGCATCTTCCTTGCTCTTTTGGAAGGGAATAATCGCTTCAGGACGGATTCCACCGGAAAGACGGGTTTCGATAATGGCCGGGTTTTCACAATATGGGCAGAATGTAGCCGCGGTGTTCCCGTCCGTAATCAATTCACCGCCGCAGGAAGGGCATACAAACACACGCATCTGCGCCTGCTCATCGTCATTCCAACTATCGGCATTTTGCGCATCAAACTGAACCTCGGATTCATCCTTTTGGTCAAGTGTATCGTTATATGCACGAACGGCTTCCATATCAAAGGTGTTATCGCAGTATTCGCAATGCATTTGCTGCACATCTTCCCCAAAGGAAAGACCTGCACCGCAGCATGGACATTTGTATTCTAATACGCCTTGAGAATTGGCCATGGGCACACCTCCAATCGTTGTTATCATATCATTTTCCAAATAGGAAATCAACTAGTTATTTCCACAATCCGCGAAACAATCACATTTGTCCATAATGGATGGATTGAAAGGGCTGTGATTTATGATTTCTTCCAAAAAAATACTGCCGCCCTTGATTTTATTTGGATTTTGAATACAATATAAAGCATACTTCCCAAAGGGAGCGTGGTAATATGAACAAGATATTTATTCCCGAAGGCTACCGCCCGGTGCTGGATGCTTACGATACCCAGCGTGCGATTGCCTACATTAAGGAAACATTTCAGGATGAATTTGCTTCCGCGCTTAATCTAAAGCGTGTATCAGCGCCGTTGTTTGTTACCCGGGAATCCGGCTTGAATGACAATCTAAACGGTTATGAGCGGCCTGTTAGCTTCGATGTACCTGCTGTTGGTATGGATGCTCAGGTAGTGCATTCTCTGGCGAAATGGAAGCGCTTAGCATTGAAGCGATACGGTTTCAGCGTAGGCAACGGCCTATATACGGATATGAACGCCATTCGCCGGGATGAGGAGCTGGACAATATCCACTCCATCTATGTTGACCAATGGGACTGGGAAAAGATTATTACCAAGGAAAACCGTAATCTTGACTACCTAAAACTGATTGTCCGTGCTATTGTAAAAGCTATATGCAATACCAATGACCGCCTGCATGTTCGCTATCCGCAGCTTCGGGTAGAGCTTAGCCCCGATGTTTCTTTTATTACTTCCCAAGAGCTGGAGGATATGTATCCTGACCTTACATCTTCCCAGCGGGAAAGCGCTTATTTGAAAGAGCATCCTACCACCTGTATTATGCAGATTGGCGGTGCCTTGCGTTCCGGCAAGCCCCATGACGGCCGCGCGCCGGACTATGACGATTGGAACCTGAACTGCGATATCTTCTTCTGGAATGATGTTCTGGGCAGAGCCTTCGAGGTTTCTTCCATGGGTATTCGTGTGGATAGCGAATCGCTAAGCCGTCAGCTCTCCATTGCCGGCTGTGATGACCGCCGGGAGCTTCCTTTCCACAAAATGCTTCTGAATAATGAGCTGCCCCTTACCATTGGCGGCGGTATCGGACAGTCCCGCCTAAGTATGCTGATGATGGGCTGCGCACATATCGGTGAAGTTCAGTCCAGCATTTGGGATTTGGGCACCATCGAAGCCTGCGAAAAGGCAGGAATTCCCTTGCTATAATCTTATGCAAGCCGGCTCTGTCTTGAGCTGGCTTGCTTTTTGGCTAGCATTCGCGAAGAGAGTATGCTATACTTATCATAATCTAAGGGAGCTCTGAATAAATCGCCTGCGGCTGGAGGGCGAATCTTTTGCCGCATCCGTGCAGTTCTAAAAATGGGAAATACACAAAGTATTCCTCCATTTTTAGAGCTTTCGGCTGAGCCAAAATCTTCCGCCCCCAGCTCTTGCCGATTTAATCAGAGCTTCCCTAAAACTGGAGGAGTTAGTTATGAAGCATCCTATTTCTGTATTTGACAAAGCAGGGGATATCTGCAAGGCTATGAAGCAGGGCATTCTGCTTACTTCCGGCACCATGGAGCATCACAATACAATGACCATCGGCTGGTGCATGATTGGGGTAGAATGGGGAAAGCCTATTTTTGTCGCTTTGGTTCGGGAAAGCCGCTTTACCAGAGAGCTTCTGGATAAGACCGGGGAGTTTACCGTCAATATCCCTTGGGGCGATGTGGACAAGAACATTCTGGGCTATTGCGGCATCAAATCCGGCAGGGATTTGGACAAATTTGCAGACCTTGGCCTGACGGCTGTGGAAAGCAATCAGGTTTCCGCTCCCGCCGTTGCCCAGCTTCCTTTAACCTTGGAGTGCAAAGTTCTCCACAGCCAGCTTCAGGAGCTTAGGGAGGATGTAGATGCTTCTGTTGCAAAGTTCTATCCCATGACTACAGAGGGGAAAAGAGATTTGCACATTATGTACTTCGCGGAAATTCTGGATTCTTACATTATCGAATAATTCTCATCAAAAAGCGAGGGCAATCCGCCTTCGCTTTTTTGCTCTTAAGCACGAAATGACGGAAAATTGCATAAAATGAGTCGGAACGATAGTTCTCATCCTTTGGACAGGAGGTATGCAATTTGAATAACCATGATCGCGAGCGAAATGGGGGAGAGGGAAGACTTCCGGCGTTGGCACCGCTGGCCAATCCCTATGTTCCCTTTCAAATGGAGAACCCGCCGAAATACGATACAAGAAAAGCACTTGTAAGAGGTACTTTGTTCCCCGGTCTGGATCTGCCTTTTATGGACATGATAAACAAGAGCGAAAAACCAATTACCCCATCCACGGAGCTGCAAGCAATGGCTTTTGCTTTGCAGGAGCTGGCCCTGTATCTGGATACCCACAGGGATGACGAGGAAGCGCTGGAAATGTACAGAGCCTACCAGCAGATGTACCACAAAGGCAGAATGGAATATACCAAGATGTACGGGCCTATCAGCCACGATATTCCCACAGAAGGCCCCTATCAATGGCTGGATGATCCGTGGCCGTGGGAATTCTGCACCAATAAGGAGGGTTGATTATGTTTTCGTATGATAAGAAACTGCAATACCCCGTTAAGATAGAGAAACCCAATCCCCGCCTTGCCTCCATCATCATTTCTCAATATGGCGGCCCGGACGGAGAGTTGGGCGCATCCCTGCGTTACCTTTCCCAGCGGTATTCCATGCCCTTTGATGAGCTGAAGGGGCTTTTGACGGACATCGGCACAGAAGAGTTGGGGCATCTGGAAATGATCGGTGCCATTGTACACCAGCTTACCAGAAATATAAAAGACAGCAAAATTGAAGGTACACCCTTTGCCAGCTATTTTGTAGACCATACCGCCGGCGTATACCCTACTGCTGCATCCGGAGCGCCTTGGAGCGCTTTTTCTATGCAGGTGAAAGGCGATCCTATGGCAGACCTTACGGAAGACCTTGCGGCAGAGCAAAAAGCTCGGGTAACCTACGATAATATTCTCAGGCTTTCGGATGACCCGGATGTGAATGATGTCATTAAATTTTTACGAGAGAGGGAGATAGTCCACTTCCAGCGCTTTGGCGAGGCAATTCAGCTACTCCGGGAAAAACTGAACAAGAGGAATGTGTATGCAATGAACCCAGCGATTGATATGTAACTATCAAAAATATCCCTCCGGGCTTTTCCGCCCAGAGGGATATTTTTAGTGTATCCACATAAAAATACAATGAGGTGTTGTTCGTGAAAAAAGAGTATAAGAGTCTTGCGGTTCTACATATCTTGGTGCTGCTTGGTATGCTGATGATTGGTCTGGCAGGGGAGGGAGCAGTTACAGTAATTGCAGAAAATAAATTGGAGAAAAGCAGGCATCAAATTATCATCGATGCCGGACATGGCGGGATAGATGGGGGTGCTGTCTCCTGTACGGGCGTATTGGAAAGCGGAATCAATCTGGAGATTGCCCTCAGGCTGCAAGATTTGTCCCATTTATTGGGCTATGACACAGTTATGATAAGAACAACCGATATTTCTATCCATACAAGCGGACAGACCATAGCCCAAAAAAAGATTTCGGACTTAAAAGAGCGGGTCAGAATCATCAATTCTGTTGAAAATGGTGTTTTACTCAGCATTCACCAAAACTATTTTCCTGACGATAGATACTCCGGCGCGCAGGTGTTTTACAATGGAGATGAAGAAAGCGCGAAACTGGCAAATATCTTGCAGGACAGCTTCATTGCAGCTCTAAATCCGGGAAGCAATCGGAAAGTCAAAAAAGCAAAAGGCATCTTTTTGATGGAGCATATTGACTGTACAGGTGTTCTGATTGAGTGCGGGTTTCTATCCAACTATCAGGAGGAAATGAAGCTTCGCAGCGAGGAATACCAAAAGCAGCTATGCTGTGTCATCATAGCAGGCTTGAGCCAATACTTGAACACTTGACCGCTATGGTATAATGGTTATAACGAAAAGCCAAAGGAGATAGATACTGATGGCAAAAGCAAAAACTGTGTTCTACTGCACGGAATGTGGAAACGAATCCCCCAAGTGGCAAGGCAGATGCTCAGCCTGCGGGGCTTGGAATACGATGCAGGAGCATATTGAAAAGCCTGCCGCAACCCTTCGGGCCAAGTCTGCACCCGTGGGCATGAGCCGCAAACCCCAAAAGCTGCAAGATGTAAATACGGATGACGAGATCCGCTTTTCAACCGGCATGGGGGAGCTGGATCGGGTTCTTGGCGGCGGTGCGGTAGCGGGAAGCCTTGTGCTGGTGGGCGGCGCGCCAGGCATTGGCAAGTCCACCTTGCTGCTTCAGATTTGCAACAGCCTCTGCGAGGGCCGCAGCGTGCTTTATGTTTCCGGCGAAGAAAGTGAACGCCAACTGAAAATGCGGGCTGTACGCTTAGGCGTATCCCCTGAAAACCTGTATATTCTGTCCGAAACCCGGTTGAGCGATATTCTGGAAGCGATAGAGGAAATCAAACCCGATATTCTGATTGTGGACTCCATTCAGACTCTCTACAACGAAGAAGTTGAATCTTCCCCCGGAAGCGTTACACAGGTAAAGGACTGTACCATGAATTTGATGCGCCTGAGCAAAGCCGAGGGCATTACCGTATTTGTAGTAGGTCATATCAATAAGGATGGCAATATTGCAGGCCCTAAGGTGCTTGAGCACATGGTGGACTGTGTGCTGTATTTTGAGGGTGATCCCAATACCTCCTACCGCTTATTGCGCTCTGCAAAAAATCGCTTTGGCTCTACCAATGAGATTGGCGTATTTGAAATGATGGATAAAGGTCTGGAAGAGGTGCCCAATCCCTCCCAAATGCTTTTGGCAGGCCGTCCGGAAGGAGCCAGCGGCACTTGCGTTGCCTGCGTGATGGAAGGTACGCGACCGATTTTGGCGGAGGTACAGGCATTGGTGACAAAGACAAGCTTTAATGTGCCCAGACGAACTGCGGATGGCTTTGATTTTAACCGGGCAGCCCTTTTGCTTGCGGTTGCTGAAAAGCGGGGCGGTATGAAGCTGAGTATTTTTGATGCTTATATCAATGTAATCGGCGGCTTGCATTTGGAAGAACCCGGAGCAGACCTGCCGGTAGTTTTGGCTGTTGCCTCTTCCTATCGGGATCGGGTGATTGCTGACGATTTGGTGGCCATTGGAGAAGTGGGATTAACAGGGGAGATACGCAGCGTATCGAATCTGAACCAGCGCCTTGCCGAAGTAGCCCGCCTTGGGTTTCGGAAATGTATCATTCCCAAGGGTGGCTCGGAAAAGCTGGATATTCCCAAGGAACTTACCGTATACCGGGTAAGAAACATTCAGGAAGCAATAGAAATGGCCTTGTAATCGCATAGAAAAGTCGGGGCTTTTCCCCGACTTTTTTGTGTAAAAATCAATGCTGGGGCGAGTTTGATCGTCCCAGCATTTCAGCGTGTCGATAAACCCGGCAATTCGGAATTGTAGGGGGCGATGCCTACA
>JBJDYH010000334.1:0-6361 GCA_051867135.1 Faecousia sp.
GTACACGCGGGCAAAGAAACTGACACCCCGAATGCTCAATGAGCTGATCCAGCGCATTGAGGTACACCAGGCCGAAAGGATTGACGGCGAGTGGGTTCAAAAACTGACCATCTACTACAACTGCATTGGGGCCCTGTTCATCCCGGATACCGATACTCTGCCTACCCCAGATGTGACAGTGAATACCCGCAAGGGCGTATTCGTTACCTACGAACCGGCGCAAAATGAGCAATAAAATAACGAGTGTTCTTACAGAATGTCAAATCCTATAAGAACACTCGTTATGGTTGCGGAGGCAGGACTCGAACCTACGACCTCCGGGTTATGAGGAGTTGATCAAATTATTTTAGATCCGCATTTGACGTATTTATATGGGTTTAGGCTAGTTTTATATCGCTAAAAGTTTTACATTTCTAAACCTATGTGAATAGATTTGTCCGGGTTGGGGTCAAATTGGGGTCAGAAAAAGCTATCGTTTTCACTGTTTTTCAAGCATATTTCAAAATGCATTTTTATTGGTAACGCATGCTTATGCATCTATGCTTAGAGTTAGTTCAACAATCTCCGATTTTATTATTGCCGCGCGCCCGTATTGATCTTTCTCACCGCATTTATATGCCTGATACACACTAAAAACAAATGCTTCATCATCTGTCTGGGGCGGCCTCTCTTCAATGAGTTGGTCAACCAATAATTGGTTTTCAAACAGTATGCATAAATTCTCCACATTGATGTAATACCTGTGAAGGCCGTCAGATCCAGATGAAACTGACGTTGCATCCCATAGGATACGGTAAATATACTTCGACGATACGATTTTTGACATGTATGTTGAAAACACTTTAGAATTGCTTTCTTTGAAATATCGATATAATGCCCATATACCGTGCTGAATATAGTATCTCGTATCATACAAATTGATTTCCTGTTTTGTAATTTCATCACACAGCGATCCTAACACAACCTGTAGCCTATTTTTTCGCTCATCAGAGTCATTGGAAAAAAAATCTATAGTTACCACTCTGAAGCCAATACAAAACAGAAGAAATACTATCAACCAGTCGATAACTATGGGTTAAGGATTCTGTAAACACTTCAAATTCCTCTTTAGTACATTGTGTCAACAGCTCTGCAATAATTACTTCAGCTCTTGAGCGCGAACTGAGGCTTAGAAATGGTGATACATCGCTTGCGTACGGGATGTAATTCAGAAGTGCCTTTGCAACATATATTTTCTTCCTGACATCAATATTGGAAAGATAGTTTTCAAATCGTTCCAGCCATTCACATTGATCTACCTGAGCCGGAGTAATCAACAACTCAAAAATAATTACACTAACTGCATCCTCACCGTCTGCATCGTTAATTTGAGTCAAATACTCCTCTATTATTCTCTTGAGTATCAGATACTGATTTGATCCATAGCTAAAATACAAATCGAAATATTTCCCACTACAAATGCGAGCTCGTTTTGCAATCTCATCCGCATCTGAATCGTATCTTGAATACGAGGGTATTAAGTCTTCTCCATTTTTGAATCTCTGAACATTCGGAAACATCTCACCCAAGAGTCCTTCATAGCCGGGATACTTTGCCAATAGCGCTCTAAGATACTCTGCCCCTTCTCTGTTATATTGTTCCCTGTGTAGGCCAAAACCCAATGCCAACAAATTTGTACTCTTATCGTGAGATATAAAAAACTCCGGATGATGGTGAATCTCTTCATACAACTCTCTGTCAAAAAAAGCAATTACTTCAATTGCAAGGAGATCGTGTTTGTCAAGAATGTTGTCATCACAGAACACTATTGAGAAAGCCGAATTGATCAAACGTTTTAACTTTCTCAAATCTGGGGCCTTCTGTAGAATGACACCAAATATTATTCGATACCCCTGTAATTCGTTTGGTGCTACCCCATATGAAATCAACAGGTTCCCGATGCATGAACTATAGACACGCTCCAATTCATTTTTACTAATCGGCGGAACTTTTATTTCCTGCTGTATGATTTTTTCTGTGTATCGTGTATGCATTTCCTGCGTATCGTGAAGAATGTCATCCACACGATTCCTGTCAAATGATAAAACGTAGATTATTCTCGGGAAATCAAATATCGTACTGATGACTTTTAGTAGGAAGACAATATTATCTACGCTTATTCTATCAAGATTATCAACAAAAAACACAATCGTCCTGTTCTTTGACTCTAAAAATGAACTGATTTGTTTCTTTATTCGCAACACACTGCTGTTGGGAGTATTTCCTCCCGCAATCAAACTATGGAGGACATTTCCTGCTATATATTCTTCTGCAACGGCGCTGCTCAACTGCTTAAGCATCTGGCTGCTTCTGTACGGACTATACTTTATTCCACCATGATTTAGCAATGTGTCATACATTGCAAGCAATAACGCTTCTTGTGAGCCATACACCCATGGGTCGAAATCATCAATTACGATAAATTCATGATCATCTCCATTTTTCTGTTCCAGTAGCCGCTTCGTATTATTGATGATAGTCGTTTTTCCGGAACCCCATGCGCCTTCCAGACTAATCACATAGCTCCTATCGGGTTGGCTATGAATTATTGAGCGATAAAGCTGATTAATAATGCCATCACGCTTCAGTAAATCATAGTCAACATCTTTTTCGTCCACTAACACAGGTTCTCCAGGGTTAGACTGGAACGTGTTTTCACATATTTCTTTTAAATCGAACAAGTTACTCGTTCTTTTTTCTGATTCGAGTCTCTGTTCGCATCTGATACAAATTCGATATAGTATTGTGCCTATACACATGGTAATACACAAAATGCATATAATATATTTATATAAATGGAACGAACACAACAAGGTTTGAAGCACGAACCAAGCAGGAATCGCAGTAAGAAATACGAAAGCACCTGTATCCATTGCGTTAAAGGTGCTGATTTTTGCCAAATCCAAAATGTGGATACCTATTATCCATGAAAGGACAGCAATCCCTAAGCCCAATGAGATGACTATCAGGACTGGCCTTGGCAGTACCATCATCAGTTTCGATGGAATATCATAGTAGTCCAGCAAAAAAGCCGCAACGGTTACAACAACCATGATCTGACATGTTTGAGAGAATGGCTGTACGCAGAATAAATCACAAAAATACCTTACCGCTTCATCTCTCCATTTTTTCAATGTATTCACCCTATTTCGTTGAAAATCTGTGTTTGTCATATTATAGCACATAATTTGAATACTTCAAGATAGTATCAGTAACGCAATTTTTCCTGCTGTTTCAATCGTTTTTAATACTATCCTTGAACAAACACAAACGATGCCCCATTTTTGACCGAGTTTCTCGTTTCGATCAAAAATGGGGCGAATCCTATGTTATTGATTAGCTTTAGCTTAACGCAGGTTTTTCGTATCAATTCGGCACAAAAGGACAGCTGTCAATACCGGACGAATAATCACTCCAGTATAGATATCCGTTTGAGAGATACAGCTTTCCCTGACCATCTTGATACTGAACTTTCTCCCGGAAGGAACCGCTTCCATCGCTTTCGGAAATCCAGCATTTGCAATATGAATACTTCAGGCAGTCTTGATTCGCATCATACTCTGCCATGGTATACCAGTGCATTGTTTCTGCGGCAGTAAGGGAGAGTTGAACTTCAATCAGGAAAGAACCGTATTCCGCTGTTTGGATCGTCATCATGCAGCGTTTATTGGCATTATTGCTTTCAATCCACCTGCCTACGTAACGCTGCGCACTGCTGCGTTCTTCCTGAGTACCGTAAACGGTATCAACATAATCCATGCAAATCCAGCCTTGGGAAATACGACCCCATTGGGTACCGCCGGTTTGCTGTAATTCCGTAACCGTGAGGATTTCCCCTCCGTAGAGCCTCCCGACTTCACTGTAGCTGGTATCAGGACCGCTACGGATTCGCAGTTCTCCCGCAGTGAACTTTACGCATACCGTCATATTGACGCTTGTGGAAGAACCGCCAATGGGATGGGATTGCTGGGATCCAATATCCACATAGTCCATGCAAATCCAGCCACGATCAATCAGCCCCCATTGTGAGGTTCCGTTACTTTGCACCTGCGTCACCGTGACAGTCTCGCCGACAGCCAATCTGCCTACCTTTTCATAGCTGACATCAGGCCCACTGCGTATATTGAGGCCGCCTGATGACTGCTTGACCGTAACCACCAGCGTCAAGCCGCTCTCATTTGACGTAGGTGCTGTTTGTAATGGTAGTGTTTCCGCTTGCCTGACTTCTGTTGGCTGCACTGGCCAGCTGGTTTCGGCATTTGACGGGGTATCAGAACCTGTATTCTTATTCCCAGCGGATGCTGCGGATTTGAGGTCGGTATTCTCCCAATCTCCGTAATCTCCGTATTTCCAGTCTCCACTATATACAACTTCTCCGGATTCTGAATAGTATGTACCTTCCCCGTGATACTCGTCATTCTTAAAGTGACCTTCGTATTCCAGTGTGATGCCGTCCATATAGTAGAGTTTTCCGTAGCCATCATACTTTCCGTCCTTCATTTCCCCATCATACTGGAGGTGCCCCATATTGTAGCATTTGATTTTCCCGTTGGGTTCTCCGTTTCGGAACTGCCCAATATCTATGGCGTAATCAGGATCATCGATATTATAACTATCTGTCGCCTTAGTAATCCCATGCAGGAAGTCATATTCCGCTGTCACAAGGAAAAACCGATTGCCCTTTCCCGTCATTTTCCCTTTTGAAAAATCTCCGATGTATTCTGCGTAGTTGCTCCAAAGCATCAGATATTGCTTGTATTGCTCTGTTCCATATTCATATGGGCAGAATTCGTGTAAAATCTGGCAACCAATCTTCGAAGTTCGGAATTGAATGCCAAAGCCATCACATCGCCCGTTCATGAAGTGACCAGCATAAAGAAGATCATAGGGGTGATCGTCGTATATCAAAATAGGCTCCAGAGCATCAGAGACCGTAAACAGCACTCCATAGCCTGTTGCGGTATTATCCTCAAAAGCACCCATATACAGATATTTTGAGCGTTCGCTTGTGCGCTTATATACATTTTCTCCAAACAGCTGATCCGTTTTCACATAGTATAGTTTGCCGTCATATGTTTCGAACCAGCTATTCAGTTCCGCTTCCTTTTCTGGGAAACGAAGCAGTGGAATACCATGTCGATTCGCATACGATACCTGTTTTTCAACCAAAGGGAACACGGAATCTTCCACAGTATTTGAAGCCTGCACGCTTTCTGATGATTCCTGTAACGATTGGGTTGGCATCTGTTGGGCAGTGTGTTCCCCTGTTCCGCTACATTTGACAAAAATGACTGATAGAATCACAATCCATCCTAAGAAGCTCAGAAAAGAACTAAAGCACCCGCCCTTTTTCTTCTGAGAGTCTCTTGCGTATTTCCCGTGCTTTTCCTCACGGTCCAACCGCGCGTCTTCGATTCCATCTGTGATACTGTCGCACACATTCTTTAGACTCATGGTTGAAGCTTCAAGAAAAATATTCAGATTTTCAGCAATTTCTTCACCAAGTGTTTTCATTTACTGCTCCAATCATCGGAAGAAGATTCTTTTCAATATTGCAATTGGAATTAGAATCACGCCCAAAAAAACTGCTAAAGTCAGTTTCCAGAGAAAAAAGGTTCCGAAGGTGTGCACTACAATCTTATTTTCGTACAAAACTACTCCGACCGCCCAATAGCCAACGATTAGATAAATAATTACAAGAATGCTCATGTGATTTCTCTCCTTTTTCTACAATCATACCACGTAGCTTATCCACAGTCAATAACTATAGATATTAAAATTTATAACTTCCTATAGTGATTTGATTGTAAGCAAAAAGGGAAATAAGATATGGTAGAGGTGAGAGTATGAGTAATGCGTCTCTGGAACTTGGACTTCGTATACGGGGACTCCGAAACGAGCGAAAAATGAGTCAGGAAGAGTTAGCTTTTAAAGCAGGAATCAGCCCTGCACACCTAGGCCAGATTGAGCGAGCAACCAAAAATCCTACGATTGATACAGTTGCCAGAATTGCTTATGCGCTCAGCGTTCCTATTGCCGAACTATTCACATCGGATACCGTTGCAGTTCCCACGCAAAATGCAACTGTGGAGAAAATAAACGCCCACCTCGCCAGAATGACAGAAGAAGAACAACGTGACGTATTGCGGATTATTCGGATTCTTCGTAATTACCGTCGCAAAACTGATTCCTTATTAGAACTAGAATGAGCTGAAAATGCAATTATTGCTTGACGGAATATCGTTTTTCTTATCTGAAACATAGACGGGGGCTGTCTCACTAACGCAGTGAGGCAGCCCCAAAATACAGCGCCCGGCTCTTG
>JBJDYH010000335.1:0-6360 GCA_051867135.1 Faecousia sp.
TGCTGCTGCTTCTGCTGCTTGCTGCCCTTGCCGCCGCCGATGCGCTGCTTGCCGCCCTGATAGTTCTGCACACGCTCGGATACCAGATTGTCCACATCCGCGAAGCGGTTGGCGTTCACCTGCACGGCGGAGGTATCCACCACCCGGCGTTCCCGCTTGCGCTCCGGCTCCTTGGGCTTTGCGGGAGCTTCGGCTGCCTTGGGGGCGTTCTGCTGCTGGGGGCGGCTCTGCTTTTCGGCAGGCTTGGCGCTCTGGGAAGATTTGGGGGCTTCCGCTTTGACCGGCTCAGCCTTGGGTTGCTCAGCCTTGGGCTGCTCTTTGGGCTTTACGGCAAACACCTGCTCCAAAGAGGAAATCTGGTTGTTTTTGGTAATGTGGTCAAATACCGCGTTCAGCTCGTCCTCGGTCAGCACCTGAGTATTGGACTTGGGCTTTTCGTAATATTTGGCGACGATTTCGGATACTTCCTTGGGGGCAACCCCGAAATCGGCTGCCACATCCCGCAATCTGTATTTCACTAAACTCATAGATACACCTCCGTAATCACTTGCCGCATTTTCCCAGCGCCTTGTTGCGCCGGTGTGCCTTGGCTTCCTTCTGGCGCTGGCGTACTTTTTGGGTACGCTGGGCAAGAACAGCCGCGGCTGCGGTTACTTTTTCATTTTCCGGCAGGGCCTTTACCAAAGCCAGAGCCAAGGCAGGGTCGCTGATGGCGGCGATGGCAAGGTCGCAGCGGCCAATGGCTTGACCCATTTCGTCCTTGGTGCAGTCCACGCGAAGACATTGCTGGTCGGTTCCTGCCACAAAGCTCAAGGCTCTGCGCCATGTATGGTCGGACGCGTCGGCGGCTACCAGCACCAGAGGGGCTTTCCCCGCCCGGGTGGCTGCGCCTACCGGCTCCTCTCCCAACTCGGCCTTTCCGGCCTTTCGGGCCAGCGCCAAGTAGTTCAGGGCTTTATTCATTTTGCCTCGGCCTCCACTTCCTTAATCAGGCGCTCGTACACCTGCTCGGGGATGGGAGTTTCCAGGCTGCGCTCCAAAGACTTTGCCTTTTGGGCCTTGCGCAGGCACTCAGGGTCGGGGCAGATATAAGCGCCTCTGCCGTTGAGCTTGCCGCTGAAATCCACGGAGACATTTCCGTCGGTTCCCCGGACAATGCGAATCAGCTCCCGTTTGGCCTTGCGTTCCCGGCAGCCCATACACTGCCGCTGGGGGATTTTCTTCTGCATAAGGACTACCTCCTTAATAAATATGTCTATAGATTCTCTTATCGGTTTTTTCTACCGCACCAAATCAGCGCCCGTAGGGAACGGCCCATGTGCCGTTCCGCCCCGCTGCACCTAAATAACGAGCGTAGGGGCGAGCATTGCTCGTCCGAAACCCCCAATCCACCACCGCGGAAAACGAGGTGCGGCGAATGGAACGGCACATGGGCCGTTCCCTACGGTTACGGATTTAAGTTAACCCTATGTTTATTCTTCTTCTGCCTGGCTGGCGGGCTTGATGTCCACCTTGTAGCCGGTGAGTCTGGCAGCCAGACGGGCGTTCTGGCCCTCCTTGCCGATGGCGAGGCTGAGCTGGTCATCGGGAACGATGACACGGCAGGCTTTCAGGCCGGGAATCAGAGATACGCTGATCACATCGGCAGGGCTGAGGGCGGCGCGGACATACTCGCAGGGGTCTTCCGACCAAACCACAATGTCGATCTTCTCGCCGTGCAGCTCCTCCACAACAGCGCCTACACGGCCGCCCCGAGGGCCGACACAAGCGCCTACGGGATCCACACCCTCGGCAACGGCGCGAACCGCCATCTTGGAGCGGGAACCGGCTTCTCTGGCAATGTTGCGAACCTCCACTTCGCCGTTTGCGATTTCGGGAGTTTCCAGCTCAAAGAGCCGGCGAACCAGATTGGGATGGGTGCGGGATACCTGCACCATGGGGCCGCGGCCTGCCTTGTGTACTTCCAGAACATATACCCGGATCAGGTCGCCCTCATGGTAGGTCTCGCCGGGAATCTGCTCGCTCTGGCGCAGAACGGCATCGGACTTTTCGCCCTCCTGACTGATGCGGATGAACAGGTCGCCGGTGGCGGGATCAATGCGCAGGACGGTGCCGGTAAGCAGCTCCTGAGCCTTGGAAGAATAGCTTTCGTAGACCATGCCCCGCTCGGCTTCCCGGATGCCCTGAATGACCACCTGCTTGGCAGTCTGGGCGGCGATGCGGCCGAACTTCTCAATGGCTACGGGGATGGAAACGCTGTCGCCAGGGTGAACATTGGGGTTCATGTTCCGGGCAGCGTCGATATGGATTTCCACAGCGGTATCGGTAACCTCTTCCACGGCGGTCTTTACCTGATACATGCTCAGGCCCTGCTCGCTCAGGTCTACCACTACATTTTCAGCGGGGACATCCCGGTGATCCTCCCGGTCTTTGCGGTAGGCGTTGGTAAGGGCCTGCTTCAGCCGTTCCACCATGTAGTCCACAGGGATGCCCTTGACCTTTTCCAGCTCACGCAGGCTGGAGAAAATTTCTGCGCCGATATCCACCTTGGGAGCTTCGGCAGTCTTCTTGGCTCTGGTATTTTTTGCCATCTCAATGTTCCTCCTGTTAGAATTCTACCCGCAGGCGCACAAGGGCTACCTCGGATTTGGTAAAGGTAATGGTTTCTTTTCCGGCTTCCAGGGTGACAGCTCCGTTATCATAGCCGCGCAGGATGCCGGGGATTTCTTTCAGGCCGTTTCTGGGCCGGTAGAGCTTGACAAGAATGGGGCTGCCCATAAACTGGACAAAATCCCGCTCCCGCTTGAGGGGGCGCTCAATGCCCGCGGAGCAGACCTCAAAATGGTAGCTTTCCGCAATGGGGTCTTTTTCATCCAGAATGGGGTCAACGGCCCGGTGGATGGCTTCGCAGTCGGTAATGTCTACGCCGCCTTCCTTGTCGATAAGAATGCGCAGGTAGCGCTCGCTTCCCTCCCGGACATATTCCACATCCCAGAGGGTGCAGCCCTTTTCTTCCACAATGGGCTGGGCAAACTCGGTAACAATGTCGGTAACTTTCATGGGTTACTCCTTATTATAATTGCAGATATGCCTATCGGTTTTCATCCGTTGCCTAATAAATTGGAATTTGCAGGGGTGTGAATTGGATGAATGTAGGGGGCGATGCCCACATCGCCCCTTTGGGGTGTTGCGAATTCGCCGCAGTTCCGTGGAAACATTGTTTTGCACTCTGCGGGCCGATGTGGGCATCGGCCCCTACGGTCACCCATTTGGTGCAGCGAAAAAATCCAATTTATTGTTTTGCTGAGAAAGCCGGTAAGCATGACAGCGGCTAACAGAAAAGAGAGGGGCGAGCCCCTCTCTTTCGTATATTCTACGCTAGATTACCGGTATTATAGCATCCTTTTTCCGGTTTTGCAAGGGGATTTGCAAAGAAAAGTATGCATTATTTAGTCTTTTTATGCTTCCGCCCAGCCATGCTCCTCTACAGGCTCGCCTTGGATGTATTTTTTATCCCAATCGTCGTCAAAAACCTGAAGCTTATGCCCGGAGCTTTGCACCAAATCCTTGGCAAGCACCCGCAAAGGCTCGGCAGCGTCCAGATTTTCCAGATAGAAGTCAGGCAGGGCTTTTTCGCCCAAAGCCGCGCCTAAAATTGCTCCCGCAATGGCGGCAGTACCGGCGGAGCAGCCGGAGTGGTTCACGGCGGTAATGAGGGCGGTGTCAAAATCCCCCTGGGCAATGAGGGCGGAGAAAATGCCGCCCAGCACTACGGTGTGGGCCTCCCGGCAGTCCATTTTTTCCATGACCTTCTGGGGGGGCATATTGGGGGCGGAGGCCTTTTGAACAATGGCTGCCACCAGCTTTTCCAGCTTGGCGGCTTCCGGGAAAGCGGCAAACTGCACGCTCACCGCTTTGGCAGCTTCCGTAACCTGACGGGAAAGGGCCTCCTCCGGGGCTTGTACCAGCCCGGCGATGAGATAGCCCAGCAGCGCACCGGAGAGAACCGCCAGATTGTCCCCTTGGGTCAGGGCAACGCTCTGAGCGGAGAGCTTTCCGATGTCCCCATGGGGCATCCGCGTGGGGTCATAGTAAAGCCCGGCGGCAATGGCGGCGGTCAAGGGCGCGGGGGAAGCATAGGCATTGGAGGGCCTTCCTACAGAGCCGAAGCTGCCCCGGGTGACGGTATCCATCATGCGGTGGTCAGCGCAGAAGCGCCCCCGGAGGCTATCCATGTGGCTTACCCATGTTTTGGGCTTCTGAGGGTAGCGGTGGTAACGCTGAGAGGTAGCCCATTCGGTGAAACCAAGGGTCAAATACCGGGTAAGACCTTGGCTGCGCCCTTGGGTCAGAGCCAGCAAAAGGGCGTTGCAGGTAAAGGCGGCAATTTGGGTGTAGGAGGAGACTTCGGCCTTGCCGTTCATCAAATCGTACCCACCCAATCCGTCCAGACCGTAGCTTTCCCGGATTTCCTCGTAGGTCTTTTTCTCCACAGGACGGCCCAGCGCGTCTCCTGCAGCCATGCCCACAAGACAGCCCCGGTAACGGTTCAGCTTGGCATTCATATCCTGCACCCCCCAAAAAAGTAGTTTCTTATCCTTATTATACCGAATGAAAGGGAAATTGCAAGAAAAAATCCCCCTTTCGGGGGAATTTCCCGGTTCGGGGGTGTAGGGAATGCATTCATGCATTCCGCTTATCGCGCTTTGCCATCTGCGGATGTAGATGATAGGTTTGCGGAGCGGATGAATCCGCTCCCTACGACAGTAAATTACCGGCCCCTACAAAGAGAGGCGATGTAGGGGCCGGTCTTGACCGGCCCGAAACCTCAAATCCACCGCCGCAGTTATGCCCTCTCAGTCAGCATAGCTGACAGCTCCCCCAAGGTGGGAGCCGGGCGGGTCAAGACCCGCCCCTACAGAGGGTGCGGCATACTGTAGGGGCGGTCCAATTACTCGTCCGGCTCTCCCACAGGGAGAGCTCCTTGCGGAATGCGTTTGCGTCCTTATGAGCCGCAGCCTGCTTTGATGAAATCAGCCTATTTCAATTAAAGCGGAGTGGAATACGATTGTACCGCTGTAATCGCCCGCAATGTCAGAAAGAGCCTGACCGTACAGAGCGTTCTGGTTCAAGGCAAGTGTAACATCCTGTGTGCTTCCTGTTGTACCGGCTCTGAATGTGCAGATATGATAGCCGTATGTCCCGGGAGTAAGCGTTGTATTGATAGGCGTATAATTGCTGATCGTTTCTTCGTTTACTGAAGTATCATAAACATCATAGGCAATTTTGAAGGGATCTGCGGCATCCTTTTGCGAAATGTAGAACTGAGTATCCTCCGCAGAGCGATCCTTCATATATACAGTTACAGCCTGGTTGCTTTTAATGTTGAGCTCGGTTGCTACAATCTGGAAGTCGCAGAATGTATAGTGGTCAGTATCGGTGTTTTCGGGCTGCGTGAGGGCTCCGAAATCGGCCGTAGCAAGGATTGTGATCACATAGCTTACTGTACCGGGATCGTCGATGCTGGCCGTTACTTCCGTTGAGTTCTCGGGAAATACATCCGAGAGTTCTGCTGCGGATGCCGGCATAACAAATGCTGTAGCGAGTACAACCACGAGCAGCGCTGCAATGATTTTTTTGGTTTTCATAAAAAACATCCTTTCATATGATTTTTTATAAGTAAGCCGTTTTTCGGCTTTACTTAACAATGAGTATGAATTCCGATTCGGCGGAATTGAGGCGTGTGTGCGACTCATCGAGGGTTACACATTCATATAATACGATTGCTGTGTACTCGCCAGCGTCAAGGCTTTTTTCCAGCGGAATCTCGGTAAGACCGAAACCGGGCTCCAACAGTTCGGAGCGGTAGAGCACAGTGCCATCCGCAAGCTTCACAGTTGCGTAGAAGCCGCAGGTGTTCGCGGGGGGATTCCCAATGCTCAAACGAAGGCTGCGATCTCCCGCTTTCATTTCAGCGGTGCTGTAGCCCGGAATCTGGATTCCCGCTTTTTGCGGAGCAGGCGGATTCTCCAACCCTGTATCCCATCCGTCTGTGACCTTGCCGACGATGCCCTGCGGTTGGTGATCCGGCGTATCATTTGTCTGACGGAAAAACAGCGCCCAGACGGTCACCATGAGGCAGATCACAATGCCGATGCTCAGAATGATAATCAGCCTTTTTTGACTCTGTCTCTCATTTCCTGTGTCACGCATGCTTAGTGGATACCTCCCTATCACGATCTATTGTTATCACTTCCGGATGAAGCATCAGCCGGATTGGTGTTAGGGAAGCTCTGAATAAATCGTCTGCGGCTGGAGGGCGAATCTTTTGCCACATCCGTGCAGTTCTAAAAATGGGAA
>JBJDYH010000336.1:0-26502 GCA_051867135.1 Faecousia sp.
AACCGTACGCACGGTGGTGTGAGAGGACGGGGCTAAATGCCCCTCCTACTCGATTTTCGTATCAGAGCATCACCTTGACGGCAAAGCCGCCGCTAAAGAAGTAGGTGTTCGTCCAATACACGTTTGGTGGAGCTGAGGGGAATCGAACTATTTTAATCGCAAATGCCCGATGGGCATTTGCTGCAACCAGTTCAAAAACTGGTTGCTACCTTGATTTCATCGATTCCCCTCGGCCCCATGTTCTCTTTCCCTTGCACTTACAAAACACAGTGAATTTCTAATTGTTTTCGTAGTACATTACCTTGAGAGTACTATTTGCAGTGGCAGCTTTGCTTGCACTACCGGGTCTATTTTACAAGTCGCCAAACAAGCGCTTGAATTGTTGGGATTCTGTAATGTTTTCAAGTCTAGACTTGACAGAAGAGTATTTTTCTCGTATACTTTGATTGAGGCCATCGCGAGGTATCAGGTTCCCGGGCAATTGGAGCCCGGTCATCTGGAGAAGCAGCATGGCTTCTTTTTTTATCCAGTACAACATAGAAAACTTACCAGAAATTTCATCATTTACTGCATAAAGTAGTAGCTTGGAAATCGTATTTTATGTATTTTTTATCTTTTGAGGGGCTTAATTGCTTTTTCAGGCTTTATTTTGACAACGAAAATGATAATGACATCCATCTCTGTGCTCAAGCAGCGGACAATACTACTCGCCAATTTCACTACGGCGTAGGGGTCTGCGTTGGTTTCCTTTCTACCTGCTTCCACAGATAGTCCGACTGATTCAAGCTGTCTTTCTCGGCCTCAGCCTCTTCCATAAACTCAAAGAGAATATCATCGGTGCCGGAGATGGAGTGGGGTTCTCTATCCGAAGTTGTAAGTCTTTCCTTTATTCCTGTTCTGCTATCAGAAGCGCTTTCCCGAGAAGACAGGTCTCCGTGGGGTTCTTCAGCGGTTTGAGCTGCCGAATCATTTCTTCGTAGTTTGCTATTGTCTTGCTTTCTTTCTCTGTGCTCAGAAAGCTTACTACCGCCTCTGTCAGTTCCTCGCTTGCTCCTACTCGAATCAACTCTCGAATCAGCTTTCGCATTACCATTTCTTCGTTCATCCTTAAAAACCTCCATGACTCCTGGCCTGATTTGTGCTCTCTGAACAATAGAGAAAGAATCCGATCCACTATTCCTTACAGCATATACGAAACCATTGTTAACAATACGATAATCCCCAATTCGAAAAAAGTCAATAAGAGGAATTTCGGATTCCTTAAAAGTGCAGTATTTTGTTTTTCGCAGTGATCTAATCAAAGCCATCTCCCAAGCAGAAACCTTGACAGCATTTTAGTTAGCCTGCTATACTCACGAGGCGTGAGCCTTTCAAATTCATCCTTTCCAAAGTCGACAGCTTTCTTTTCCTTATCCTCAGTACTGGAGACGGAATTTTTGTAGAATTATTCTTGTTGACTTCTTCATCGAAGGAGCGTATACTGTTCATTGAAGCATCACGAAGGAAGTTAGACTTCGGATTTATCCCGTATGAGCTGACGATGTCCTTCGTGATGTTTCTCATTTTTGTAATATCTTTCGGTAATCTTTATTCAGAAATCTTTATTTCCAAATTTATGACGAATGTAATAGCAAGATGCGCTTGACAAATTTTTTATCTCTGCTATATTTGCTGTGAGGGATGCCTCTGTTATATCTCCTAAGCTTGTTGCTTTTGCGATCACTGACAGGGTATCCTTCATTTTTTGGGGGTTATGTTAATAGTTGGGGTAAAGTTATAAAAACCAAAACATTTTTGGATTGTGTCAGCGTGTCTGACACACATCTGTATATTCTTTGCTCTAAACAAAGCGGGATTTATTTCTAGGTTTTTACAGTAAAGTCCGTTTTATAGGACGAAAAAGGTAGTATTTTGCAGACAGGAGGTAGGTATTATGACTTATGATTATGGTTATGGTGATCTCGAAAATAAATTAATTAAGTTATTTCGCTCTGGGCCACCGGATTTCAATGCTGCCGAGGAATTAATCCGGCAGGGTGCAGACATTAATGCTATCGGAAAAGATGATGACGAAAATATCCTTTCTGAAATTTTGAGCGGTTATTGGTGGTCGGAACATGGTGATACTATCAGTGATACTTGCGATAACTGCGATGAGAATTATTGTGACGATTGCGAGCACAATCGTAATTTGAACCCTAACCTGGGGCCATCAATGTGTGCAATCATCCGCTTTTTCCTCGATCACGGTTTTGATGTGAACAAATGTGACGGGTGTTTTGGCGCACAATGCTTATGGGCATTGACACTCTCAACTTTTGACCGATATATGATTGAGGCCACAAAGATTCTTCTTGATGCCGGAGCAAAGAATAGAACAGTTTCACCTACATCGACAGACCGGGATGAAACCCCGTGGAGTTTTATTGCGACCGAGGGTAGCTATCAAGGCACTTGTGAACACGCTCATGCTACAGCCAATATCTTTGAAGCGGTTTACCAAGTATACCAGGCTGTTGAGGATGGGAAACCATACAACGGTATTGATTCATACGAAATAGCCGTTGGTAAGAAGGTGCTAAAAGTTCTGGCAGAAAGCAATAGAGCAGATCCCACTTTCTTTGCGATGGATCTCCCAGAATTTAAGAAGGACAACTGCTATACTCAAACTCTGTATTTTGTTTATGATGGCGGTGTGCTGATATCGACTCAGTATGCGGACTTCTGGACAGATACCATTTTACCCACGGTAGATTTGATTGATGTTTCGGATCGTTTTGATGGCATTGTGGGTCATACCATCAAAGGTTTTACATACGACCACCGATCCGTATTGAAAGGAACCACGCATTATGGTCAGCCGATTACTACGATTGAAATGGACTCTGGACGCAAAATCAGATTCTCTATCAATTTCGGTGAGGTCAAAAAAGAAGAGCGCGCAGCATATTGCGAACTCCTCGACACATAACTACTTGTGCTAAATTGTCGCCGTGGAAACGCAGCATAGGGTGGTTGGCTGGGGATAGGAAGATGTCTGTGGAAGCCGAACGGACGATTTAGGGCCGTTGGCATAGCCAAGAGAACTGGGGTCATCGTGCTTATACCACGAACGAGTCCAGTTCGAATCCGGAATGCCACTATGCCAACGGTCATTTTTATGGTTTCACTTTTCGTGCTACGGTTTCATTTTTGGGTAAAATCAAATGAAACCCTGTGAAACCGTATCACAATTATCATATGTTGCCAACAAAAAACCGCCCTCATGGGCGGCTTTTGTTTGGTGGAGGAGAAGTCTGTTTAGTCACAATCACAGTTTCTGCCGCATCTGCGGAACAGCAGGCTGATGCACCACAGGCCGGCGAGACCGATTACGGTGTAAACAATTCGGCTGACTACGGCACCGCTGCCGCCGAAGAGCCATGCCACCAAGTCAAAACGGAAAATACCAACAAGCCCCCAGTTGAGAGAGCCGATGATGGAAAGAATGAGCGCAAGCGTATCCATAAATATACCTCCATTGATGTTTCGGTACAGTTATCATTCCTCGGAAGCCTAAAAATATGCGATTATTTTCGTATTTGCAAAACCAATCATTGCAAATGCTTCTGTTTGCCGTTATAATAAGGATAATAAAGACAAAAAGGAAGTTTTATTATGAATGCTTTTATGAGCGCAAATATCCTGCTTCCCAAGAATGTGGATATGGAAAAATGGGCGGTTATCGCCTGTGACCAGTTTACTTCTGACCCTGCGTATTGGCAGCGGGTTCGCGGCAATGCCGGTAACAGCCCTTCTACCATTCATTTGATTCTGCCTGAGGCAGAGCTTTCCGCAGACCGTAAGGCGGCTGTGGATGCCATTAACGCCGCTATGGCAAAGTATTTGGAAGATGGCGTTTTCGTAGAGTATAAAAATGCCTATATTTATGTGGAGCGTACTTTGGAAAACGGTTCTATCCGCCCCGGGCTTATCGGCATGGTAGATTTGGAAGAATATGACTATCATCCCGGCTCGGTTTCACCCATCCGTGCTACGGAAAAGACTGTTCTGGAGCGGATTCCCCCCAGAAAGGAAATCCGCAAGGATGCGCCTTTGGAATTCCCCCATGTACTTATGCTTTGCGATGATGATGAGGGCTGTCTGATTGAGCCGATTACCGCTATAAAGAATCAGCTTCCTGTTGTTTACGATTTTGACTTGATGGAATCCGGCGGTCATATCAAGGGCTGGCTTCTTCAAGGGGAGAGCGCAAAGGCGTTTGACAATCGATTCAGCGCCTACAGCGCTACTTATGAAGAGAAATATACCGGCCTTTCCGGCGCAAAGGTTCTTTTGGCAGTTGGTGACGGAAACCACTCCCTTGCTACCGCTAAGAGCTGTTATGAAGAGCTGAAAGCGATGAACCCCGGTGTGGATATGTCTGGCAATCCTGCCCGCTATGCGCTGGTTGAGCTGGAGAACATCCATGATGCTTCTCAGGTGTTTGAACCCATCCACCGCATTGTTACCAATGTGGACACCAAGAAACTTCTTTCCTACCTGCAACAGTATTGCAGCGAAGATGGCTTTGATGTGGAATACTGCTTGAATAACGAAAAGGGCATTTTGAAGCTGGATAAGAGCAGGGGAGAGCTGGCAGTTGCGGTGCTTCAGGAGCTTCTGGATAGCTATTTGGCGGAGAATCAGGGCGAGATTGACTATATTCATGGCGAAGAGGAAGTGTATGCTCTGGCAAGCCGGAAAAATGCGGTAGGCTTCCTGCTTCCCGCTATGGAAAAGGGACAGCTTTTCCGCGGCGTGATTGACCGGGGCGTACTTCCCCGCAAGACCTTCTCTATGGGCCATGCTCGGGAGAAGCGATACTATCTGGAAGGAAGAAAAATCAAATGACCACTCTTTATGAGCCTGCTTATGCCAAAGTTAACCTCACTTTGGATGTTCTCGGTAAGCGGGATGACGGCTATCACGACCTGCAAAGCGTGATGCAGACCATTTCCTTGCGGGATGATATTGAGATTGATATTGGTACAGGAGCGCCTTGGCGGCTGCTGTGCAGCGCGGAAGATATTCCCTGCGATGAAAGAAACCTTGCATGGAAAGCGGCAAAGGTATTCTTTGAGGAACTGAAAATTGACCCGGAGGGGCTGGAAATCCGCATTACCAAGCGAATCCCTTCTCAGGCCGGCCTTGGCGGTGGCAGCGCGGATGCGGCAGCGGTACTGCGGGCGCTCAATCGCCATTACGGCTCTGCGCTGTCTATATTAGCGCTGGCAGAGCTGGGTAGCCTTGTTGGCAGCGATGTTCCTTTCTGCGTGGTTTGCGGTACTGCCATGGTAGAAGGCAGAGGCGAGCGTCTTCGCAAGCTGCCGGATATGCCGGATTGCGTATTTGTTGTATGCAAGCCCGATTTCCCGGTATCCACCCCTGAGCTTTACAAAAAGCTGGATGAATGCGCCATTGCCCACCGCCCTAATAACATGGCAATGGAAAGCGCGTTGCTGTCCGGTGACCTTACCAGAGTTGCCCAGGAAGTGTACAATGTTTTTGACCCTGTAGTGACGGCTGACCATTTGGAGCTGAACTATATCAGGTCTATATGCAACAGCTACGGTGCGCTTACCCAGCAGATGACAGGCTCCGGCTCGGCGGTATTTGCCATCATGCCCAGCTTTGAATATGCCGCGGTTGTTTGCAATATGCTTAAAGACAACTACCCAAAAGTGTTCATTGCCAAGCCCATCTAAAGTGAGTTCCACCTTGTAAAAGGTGGGACTTTTTTTGGACTGTTCATTGTGGTATAATCGTGGTACAATAGCAAAAAAGAAATCAGGCGGTGAAAGCATGCTGGAAATATTGTTAAGTAAAGATTGGACTGCCGGACGGGATGAAATCCTGGATTTGGTGAGTCAGGATGTAAAGGCGGAACACGGTGGTGTTATTATTCTTGTACCTGAGCTTACCAGCCACGATATGGAACGCAGACTTTGCGCTTGGGCAGGGGATAGTGCCTGCCGATATGCGGAGGTTTTGTCATTTTCGAGACTTGTAAAGCGTGTGCAGGAATATGCCCGGTGCGGCGCGCCGGAGTGTATGGATGAAGGCGGTCGAATTGTGGCAATGGCCTATGCCGCACGGCAGCTTCACAGCAAACTCAAAGCCTACGCTGCTGTAGAAACCAAGCCTGAATTTTTGAAGCAGCTTGTGGAAGCGGTGGACGAGTTCAAACGCTGCTGCGTAACCGCCAAGGATTTGCAATGGGCCAGCGCGCAATGTGAGGGCGTTTTTGCCCAAAAGCTGGAAGAATTGGCACTTTTGATGGAAGCCTACGATAGTCTTTGTCAGCGAGGCAAGCGAGACCCCAGAGACCAGATGAACTGGCTTTTGGAGCAGTTGGAAGATTGTGATTTTGCCACCAATCATACCCTCTACATAGACGGATTCCCGGACTTTACCCGCCAACACATGGCAATTTTGGAGCATTTTATCCAGAATTGCCCAAAGGTAGTCATAAGCATGAACTGCGAAAGGGTTGGTACCTCTGCGCTTTCTATGGAAAAGGCAGGTCAAACCGCAGCACAGATATTGAAAATTGCCCAAACCGCAGGTGTTTCATGTACGCAGCGTTTTATAGCAAGCACTTGGGAAAAGCTTGCACCCATTCGGGAAGGCCTGTTTCAAGGAAGCATTGCAGCTTCCGGGGAAGCAAAGGAAAGCCTGTCACTATACTATGCCGATACGGTGCATAAAGCCTGCGAGGGCGCTGTAGAGCAGGTGCTGAAGCTGGTGCGAAATGGCTGCCGCTTTCGGGATATCGGCATTGTTTGCACGGAAATGGGTGCTTACGGGAATACCCTAAACCGTATGATGCGGCGAAGCGGGATTCCCTGCTATCAGTCCGGCACGGATGAGGTGCTTACCAACTGCGTCATGACGACCATTCTTTCCGCTATGCGCTGCGCTCTGGGCGGCTATGACCGGAAGGATTTGATGCAGTATGTCAAATCTGTGCTTTCTCCGCTGGATATGGATACCTGCGATTTGCTGGAAAACTATACCTATATTTGGAATATTTCCGGCACCCAATGGAAGAATCTGTGGGAGTATCATCCCAAAGGACTGGGCGTGGTATTCTCTGATGCAGACAAAGAGCTTTTGCAAAAACTCAATAATGCAAGGCAGTTCGTAATTACTCCCTTGCTGGAGCTTACCAAGGGCTTCCAATCGGCTAAGAATATTCAGGAGCAAATCAAAGCCCTTTACCGTTTCTTAGATGATATAGATTTTGCCGGACGGATGGAAGCATTGGCAAGCTCTATGGAAAACGCCGGAGATGCCCGCAGCGCCCAGATTTTGAACCAGCTTTGGGATATTCTGATTTCTGCCCTCGAACAGCTTTACGATATCCTGGGGCAGACGGTTTGGGATACCGAAACCTTTATTCGCCTCTTTACTCTGCTTCTGAAACAGTATGATGTGGGTACCATTCCGCCGGTTCTGGATTCGCTTACGGTTGGCCCGGTAACTGCTATGCGCTGTCAGCAGGTGAAGCATCTGATTATTTTAGGCGCAGAAGAAGGGAAGTTTCCCGGCTACAGCGGCGCAAAGGGTGTGCTTACAGATCAGGAGCGGGTGCAGCTTCGCACGCTGCAGATTCCGCTTACCGGCGGCGCTTTGGAAGGCCTGCAAGCCGAGTTTTCGGAAATATACGGTGTAGTATGCTGCGCTGATGAGACAATCACCATTTTTGCTCCCAGCGCAAATCCCTCTTATGTGTTCAAACGCCTTGCAAAGGGCGTAAAGGAGCCTGAAAACTATATTCCAAACCCGGTTTCCCAGATTACCTGCGCTATGGATGCTGCGGTTTATCTTGCCAAACAAAAAGACCGCACATCGGCAAATGCTCTGGGAATTTTGGATGATTATGATGGCATTTGCAAGCTCCGGGATCATAATCTGGGCGAACTGAATCAAGAAAGTGTCCGCTCTCTTTATGGCCGGCAGCTTATGCTTTCTGCCTCCCAGATTGATATGCAGGCAAAATGCCGCTTGGAATATTTCCTGCACTACGGCATAAAAGCCCAAGAACGGAAAGAAGCGACGGTAGACCCTGCGGAGTTTGGTACTTTTGTCCATGATGTTTTGGAACGCACCTGCCGGGATGTGAAAGACCTGGGGGGGTTCCACAAAGTTAGCGCGGAGGAAACCTGCCAAATTGCAAGAAGCCATGCGTCTGCCTATGCGCAGGAGCGGTTCAGCCAGATACAGTCCGAAAGGATGGACTATTTGTTCCGCCGGAATATGATGGAGCTGGATGCCATTGTAAAGGAATTGTGGAATGAGCTGAGCGTATCCAAGTTTGAGCCGGTTGCTTTTGAACTGAACTTTGGACAGAAAGACGCGGCTATGCCTGCTGTGGATATTGATGGCGCTGCCATTGCGGCCTGTGTCCGTGGCGCGGTAGACCGGGTTGATGCTTGGAAAGAAAACGGCAATCATTACTACCGGGTTGTGGACTATAAGACTGGTAAAAAAGACTTCGACTACTGCGATGTATTTAACGGCATTGGCTTGCAGATGCTTTTGTACCTGTTTGCTCTGGAAAACGGGGAAGATGTACTGGGAGAAAATCCCCGGCCTGCAGGTGTGCAGTATTTTCCTGCCAGAATGCCCTACCTCAGCGCAGATTCCAAGCTGGAAGGCGACGATTTAGATAAGCATTGGCTGGGGGCGCTGAAACGGAAGGGCCTTGTATTGAAGGACGCGGATATTCTGGAGGCTATGGAACCGGGAGGGCCGGTAAGGCTGAATGTGCAAATCAAGAAGGGCGAGATTTCCGGCCATGTAATGGACGCAGATCAGATGAAACAGCTCAAGGCCCATGTTTTTGCTACGGTGCGTGATTTGGTTGACCAGATCGCATCCGGCAATGTTGACCCCAATCCATATACCCGGGGCGATAATTTCAACGCCTGCGTATACTGTCCATATAAGCCGGTGTGTAAATATACCACAGTACCCGGCAGGCGTAATTACGCCGCGATGAATGCGGACAGATTTTGGGAAGAAATCGGAAAGGAGCGCAGAAATGGCTGAAAAACTAACACCCCAACAGCACCTTGCGGTTACTGACCGGGGCGGCGAGCTGCTGGTTTCTGCGGCTGCCGGTTCCGGCAAGACGAAGGTATTGGTAGACCGTCTAATCAGCTACCTGATGGACCCGGTTGACCCTGCCAATATTGACGATTTTCTGATTATTACTTATACCAAAGCTGCCGCGGCAGAGCTGCGGGAAAAAATAGCCAACAAGCTGAATGAGAAGATTGCAGAGTTCCCCGACAACCGCCATCTTCATCGCCAGCTTCAGCGTTTGTATTTAACTACCATTTCTACAGTCCATTCATTTTGTTCGGATGTTTTGCGCCAGTACGCCTATATGCTGGATCTGCCTGCTGATTTCTCCGTCATAGATGACCGGGATGCTGCTCAGCTTCAAGCGGTTGCCATGGAGCAGGTGCTGGATGAAGCTTATGCAGCCGATGATGCGGATTTGGATTTTTATGCCTTTGTAGATTCTCAGGGCTTTCACCGAAATGACAAGGATATTCCCGCGCTGGTTATGAAGGTAAGTGAGCGGGCGCTTTGCCACTTGAATCCCGATGAATGGATGGATTACTGCATTCGTCAAGCGCAAGTGGAGAATATCAGCGATGCCAGCGAAACCATTTGGGGCAAATTCCTAATCGCGGATTTGCGTGAAACCGTTGCGATGGAAATGGAGGGCCTGGAAAAGCTGCTTAGCAGGATTCGCGGCGTGGAAGGGTTTGGGTCTACAGAAGTTTTGCTGAACAGTATTCTAATTCAGCTTCAACGCCTTATAGATGCCAATACATGGGATGAAGTAATCGCGGCAAGCAACATGGATTACGGCAAGCTTTCTTTTGGCAAGCAGGCCAAGGGAACCCAGCTTTCGGAAGATGTAAAAACCATAAAAGCCCTTTGCAAAAAGAATTTGGATGCAAAGCTGGAAGTATTTGTGGGCAGCAATGCACAGGTTATGGCAGACCTTTCCAATTCCTATAGCGCTGTGAAGGGCCTCATTGGGCTGGTTCGAAGCTTTCATACTGCCTACGGAAAGCTGAAACGCAGAATTCGGGCGCTGGATTACAGCGATTTGGAGCATTTTACGCTGGATTTGCTTTACGGAAAGAGCAGAACCGGAATTACGGCCATTGCCGGAGAGCTGGGCAACCGATACCGGGAAATCATGGTAGACGAGTATCAGGACTCCAATGCCATTCAGGAAGCGATTTTCGGGGCATTATCCCATAAGAAGCACAATCTTTTTATGGTAGGTGATGTAAAACAGTCCATTTACCAATTCCGTCTGGCTGACCCGGATATCTTTTTGACGAAATATAACAGTTTTGGCCCTGCCGGGGAGACTCCCCCGGGGCAGGGGCGCAGGGTTCTGCTTTCCAGCAACTTCCGCTCCGGCGGTGGTGTGCTGGATGCTGCCAATGATGTGTTTTCCGGCTGTATGTCCCAAAAGCTTTGCGGCATTGATTATGGCGAAGAGGAAGCTTTGAAGGAGGGAATTCCCCATATTCCTCTGGAAGAGCCGGAAATACAGCTCTTGGGCTTGCAGACCAAGAGCGAGTCCAACGCAGAGGAAGCACGAATGGTTGCCCGGCGTATTCGGGATATTCTGGACGGAACCCATCTGGTGCGAAACGGCGAAGAGCTTCGCCCTGCAAGGGAAGAAGACATCGTTATTCTCTTGCGTTCTCCCGGTACGCAGGGGGCTGCCTATAAGCAGGAGCTGGAAGCTTTAGGTATTGGCTGCGAGGATAATTTTGAGGAGAATCTTTTTGATGCCGAGGAGATTTGCGTGCTTCGGGCAATCCTTACTGTTATCAGCAACCCCCGTCAGGATATTCCGCTGGTTGCGGCTTTGACAAGCCCGGTATTTGGCTATACCGCAAACGACCTTGCCGCACTGCGGGGACAAAACCGTACCCTTTCCATTTATGAGCTGCTGGTACAAAGCGAGGACGAGAAGGCGAAGCGCTTTTTCTCCGTGCTTTCCCAGCTCCGTAAAGATGCCAAGGTGACCACGATTGCAGGACTTCTGGAAAGAATTTATCTCCATACCAATCTGGATGCTATTTACGGCGCTATGGAGGATGCCCCCAGAAGAAGAGAGCATTTGGAGCAGTTTTATGCCATAGCTGTAGACCATGATTCCAGAAACAGCGCAAACTTGGAACAGTTTTTAAGCGATTTGGAGGTCATGGAGCAAAATGGGCTGAAATTGCCCGCTGCGCCCAAGCCAAATTGCGTACGCATATACAGTATCCACAAGTCTAAGGGCTTGGAATTTCCTATTGTATTTCTTTGCGGCCTTTCCAAACAGTTTAATCTCCGCGACTTGAGTAAAAAAGTGCTGCTGGATAAGGAATTGGGCATTGGTCTTTGCTGCGCGGATAATGAAACCCGGCTTTGCTATCCAACCATTGCGAAATCTGCCATTGCGGTAAAAATGCGCAGAGATTTGCTGGCGGAAGAAATGCGCATCCTGTATGTAGCCATGACCCGGCCCAGAGACCGCCTGATTATGACTTATTCCTTCTGGAATACCGATACCACCTTTAAAAATCTGATTGCCAGAATGGAGTACCAAAACCCAATTCTCATCCACCGCTGCGCAAACAATCTTCTTTCTTTGGTTCTCTACTGCGCCTTACAGCGAACCGAGGCCGGCGCACTCTTTGCATTTGGAGCAAAACCTGAGGAAACCCATAGCGAAAAAACCGTTTGGGATATACAGGTTATAGAGCCGAAAGCCGATGAGCAACCGACGGGAACTGAACAAAGGGAAAGCGAGAATCCAGTCTCGGCCAGTATTCCCGCAATTCGTCAGGCTATGGATTACCGCTATCCTTATTTAGAAGCTACAAAGACACCCTCCAAGCAGACCGCTACCCAGCTAAAAGAGCGAGAGAAAGACTCCGAAATATCCGAAAAGACGCCATCCAGGGGATTCCTGCGAAATTGGCGAAAGCCTTCCTTTATCGCCGCTCCGGCATCCTCGCTGCAGCGGGGAAATGCAATCCATGCAGTTATGCAGTATGTGGACTTTGCAAAGTGTGGTTCTGCCCAGAATCTTGCGCTTGAATTCCAGCGTTTGGTGGACAACGGAATGCTTTCCCAGAAGGATGCAGAATTGGTTGACCCCCGGCAGATTCTGCGGCTGTTTGAAACGGAACTGGGAAAGAGAATCGCAAGAGCCAACCAAGTGCTGCGGGAGTTTAAGTTCTCGGTTTTGGTTCCGTCTCATATTGGTAATGATGATAAAATACTCCTTCAAGGCGTTGTAGACTGCGCACTTGTGGAGGAAGACGGCATTACGGTAATTGATTTCAAATCCGACCATGTTACCGAAGAAACCTTGGAAAGCAAAAATGCAGCCTATAGGCCGCAGGTGAATGCCTACGCGCAGGCGCTTTCCCATATTTTTGGAATGCCTGTCAAAGAAAAATGGCTGTATTATTTTGCTATGGACAAGCCCGTTCGTCTGGACGGCTAATCATGTAAGAAAACTCTGCGTATGAATGGTCATACGCAGAGTTTTTTTGCCGGATGTGTTATCTCTTGCAGTCGCTATTCTGGTTCTGGGTACGGTTCTGGTTGTTGTTCTGATTCTGGCTCTGGTTGTTCTTGCTCTGATTGCTGTTCTGGTTCTGGTTCTGATTCTGGTTTTGGTTCTTATTCTGATTGTTATTCTGGTTCATAATTCTTTCCTCCATTTTCAACAATTACAGCATTGGCTGTAATGGTAGTATGACCCTAATTTCAGCTTTTATCCTTATCTTTAAACAAAAGGCTTACGATAAGCCCGGCGATGATAGAAGCCGCAATGCCGCCTGCACCGGCAGTAAATCCGCCGGTAAAGATGCCTAAGAATCCCTGCTCTTTTATCGCTTCTTTTACACCTTTGGCAAGATTATATCCAAACCCCGTCAGAGGGACGGTAGCCCCGGCCCCAGCGAAATCTACGATGGGCTTATACACGCCAACGGCACCTAGCAGCACGCCAATCACTACATAGCTTACCAGAATTCTTGCCGGTGTTAATTTGGTTTTATCAATAAATATCTGCCCAATTACGCAGAATGCTCCGCCTACTACAAATGCTTTCAAATATTCCATTTTAGTTTCCTCCGATGATGGATACGGCATGGCATACGCCGCTGACAGGAAGACCCTGCTGTACAGAAGTAGGGGAGAGCATGGCGCCTGTGCCGCAGAACAGAATACGCTTGTACTTCTTTTTTTCTATTTTGTCCAAAAGATAAGAGCATAAGGTGAGGGCGCTGCATCCGCATCCGGAACCTCCGGCATGGACATCCTGTTTTTGCCGGTCAAAAATCAAGCATCCGCAGTCCTCGACTCGCCCAGCAAAGGATATCCCATCATGGCGAGCCAGACTGATAAGAAGTTCTTTTCCGACTTGGCCAAGGTCACCGGTTACAATCAAATCATAATCTTCCGGGGATCTGTTCATGTCCTGCAAATGGGTTTTAATCGTAGCGAAGGCAGCGGGAGCCATAGCTGCGCCCATATTATTGGCATCGGTGATTCCCAAGTCCGTTACGGTTCCTACCGTGCAGGCTTCCACTTTAGGGCCTTTGCCATCCGCAGTTACCAATACGGCTCCGGAACCGGTTACCGTCCACTGGGCGGTTGGCGTTCTTTGGCCGCCGTAGCAAAGAGGAAAGCGATACTGACGCTCGCTGGATGCAAAATGGGAGGAGGTCATGGCAACGGCGTTGTCAACAAAGCCGCCGCTTACAGCCATGGATGCCAGCAGCAGGCTCTCCGCCATGGTGGAGCAAGCGCCGTACAGCCCCAAATGGGGAAGGTCTTGATTTCTCAGGGAAAAAGCGGAACCGATACATTGGTTCAGCAGATCCCCGGAAAAAACGAGCTGCACATCGGATTTTTGCATATTGGCTTTTTGAACCAGGGTATCTATGGCGATTTCCTGCATCTTTTGCTCGCCTTGCTCCCATGTGGTTTGCCCAAAGTAGTTGTCCTTTTGAATGACATCGAAATAGGCTGCCAGAGGGCCTTCCGACTCTTTTTTGCCTGCGACGCTTGCCCAGGCGGAAATTACCGGCATATTTTCCAAGATAAAGCTTTGTTTGCCTTTTCTGAGTTTACTCATTGTGCAACACCTCTTATCCCAATTGTTCCCCAAAATACGGCAGATATGTTACAAAAAAATCTCGGCAGTCTTTTTTGACTGCCGAGATAAGCATAATTTTTAGATTTTAGGAACCGGGGTGGGACGAGCTGCATCAAAAACTTCATCTACATCAAACAGGTCAGCCAGCTTATCGGGGTTATACCACATCCGATAGCCGTCCAGATTTCGGCGTCCGCCGCGATAGTAGTTGGGGCCGAGCTGAACCCATGCGGTATGACTGTCTACATTGAAGAAATAACGATATCCATCTTCATAAAGGGCTTTGAATTTGGCATTGTCAAAGGTGTACTGCTCGATACCTGCAATATCCGAACCGTTGGGGTAGAGAATTATATCACAGTCGCCAATAATCGGCTGTACGGTGTTCTCCCACTTGTCGGAATCCGCTTCCACACGGGAGGCATCGATATTGCCGTATCGGGGATGCCCATAGGAGTGGCTAGCCAAAACCCAACCGTGGTCACGCAGGCACTGGGCAACTTTCTTTGCTTCTTCACATTCCTGCTGATACCGTTCGGTTCCCAGAGCTGCTTCGTAAGATGGTTTCGTACGGTAACCAAGAACGCCCTCGTAGCCGGTAAATCCCAGAATGGCTCTTGCCCCATGGTAGGAGAAATCGGGATGGAGCTGGATGAACTTTTCCAGCAGGGGAACCAGGTCATAGTCGCCATAGGTGATGTTGCCATCCTTATCCATATATTCACAGGTAGGATAGCCATCTTCGCCAATAACGATTTTGGAAGCAAAACCGTCACCGTTGGTATCTGCGAATACAGGGGTTTCGTTGATACCGCTGCCGGTTCCGATCATATAGCTATAGTAGTTTAGATCATCCTGACTCATCAGGAAGGGTGTCTTGCCCTCAGGTAAACGAATAACACCGTTTACAAAATAGGCCCCATCCGGCCCTTCCACTTCGTAGGCTACATCATAAGGAGATACCAGCACATATCCTCTTGCGTACATGCTTTCAAGGATTTTCCAGAACTCGTCACAGGTGGTCATATACTGGTTGTAGCCATCTTCATCTTCGTCGCCGTCAAAAGCACGGTCTGTATCCACAATGAGAGAGTGGAAGAAAATATGGGTAATACTGTCCATCCGCTTAAAGGTGACCAGCTTGGCATCTTCTGCTCTGTATTCATCAATTTTCGCAGCCATTTCGGGGAAATCATCGTAGTACTCAAAAGCTGTGAGCATATCGATCGCACCAAGATAGTCATACCCGGCAGCCACAAAGTCTGCTTTTTTCATGAGAGCTTCAGCGGATGCTTTGATTTCTTCGGCAGTAGGGGGTTCTGTAGTGGGCGCGGGGGTGGTTTGCGAATTTGACTGATTGGTAGGTGTGCTGCCGCTGGAGCCGGAGCGGGTATTTTTCACAACCAAGGAAATACCCAGAGCGATAACCAGCACAAAAATTAAAGCAATCAGGCCAAGACGGATGGGCGGCCAGTATTTATGGAGCATTCGCTGCCACTTGGGACGGCGCTTTCTTCTGCGTCTTGCAGGAACTCTATCTTGTTCATCCATTCTACATTCCTCCAATACAAAAGATATGTCAGAGTTGTCATTTCTATGGCTATATTATACACTTTTGGATTCGGCGTTTCAAGACTGTTTTCCTAAAATCGCTGATTATTTACAATATAGCCAAAATTTTGATGGATTATTGATGGAATTAAAAACCACAGCGCCCCGGAACGAGCGCTGTGGAAAGGTTTACTTGCCAGCCAAGGCCCGCTCAAGCCAGACGCAGCCTACGTCCAAAGCGGTGTACAGGCCGGGCTTTTCGCTCTTTTTTACTACACGATCCCGGCTTTTGGCGGCGGGATCGGTAAGCTGAAGCTGAACCGATACCCGGCTGGCAACATCCTGACCGTTGACCTGCTTGGTTTCCAGAATTTGCAGCATGATAATGTGGGAATCAGCCATGGAGCCGTAGTAAATCATATTGTCCTTACGCATGAGGGGACGGCCCTTATAGGTAAGAACTTTGTTCTCTTCTGCCATAGTTTTACCTCCTGTAAAAAAGGGTGGAAGCCAAGCAGAGAAGCAGAGGCTTTTGCCGGAGCAAAAGCCTCTAACTCTATCAAGGCTTGTCGAACAGATAACAGCGCACCAGAGCTTGCATCAGCTCGTCCCGATCCAGCTTGCAGATCATGGCCCGGGCGTTGTTATAATTGGTGATGTAGGTGGGGTCTTCCGTAAGAAGATAACCTACAATCTGATTGATGGGATTGTATCCCTTTTCGTTGAGAGCGTCGAACACATTGCGTAAAATTCGGCGCATATTTTCCTTGTCATCGCAGGGAACTGTGAACTTAATGGTACTTTCCGTCATGGGATCGACCCTCCTTCCAAATTATAAGGTTATTATAGCCTAAAATTTTCCCGGTGTAAAGCCCCAAAGTAAAATTTTAGAACAGATGTTTTATCGAAGCGCCGCTCCCAGCTTATCGCTCAATGCAGTAAGCACTTTGGAGGTAACCTGCTCGGAGTCGGCATCCGTAAGCGTGCGGTCATCCGCACGAAGCTCAAGGGAGAAGGCGAGGCTCTTCTTACCTTCGGGAACACCGGTACCACGATAGATATCGAACAGGCGGACATTGCGCAGCAGCTTGCCTGCTGCGGCGGTAATTACATCCTCAATTTGGGCAACGGTAATGCTTTCATTGCAGATAAGCGCCAGGTCACGGGTAACGGTGGGATACTTGGGCAGGGGAGTATAGGTTGCTTCGGGAAGCTGCATAGCCGCCATAGCGGTCAAATCGATTTCGCAGCAGTAAACTTCACAGTCCATTCCGTAGTTTGCAGCGACCAGCGGATGCACCTGACCCATAAAGCCCACATCCACGCCGCCAATGCTAACCTTGGCGCAGCGGCCGGGATGGTAGGAGGGATTGTTCTTTTCGGCAGTATAGGCAGCCTTTGGCATACGCAGCCCGCACAGGATTGCTTCCAACTCACCCTTCAGGGAGAAGAAGGTCTCACCGGCACCGTAAGTGCCCAGCACCAGCATTTTGGGCTCTCTGGGAAGAACTTCTCCCTCTACAGGCAGGTAGATTTTCGCCAGCTCGTAGAGCTTAGCTGCCTTGTTGTGGTAATTATTGTTGCGGGACAGAATATCCAGCATGGAGGGCAGCGCAATGGTACGCATAATGGAAGTATCCTCACCCAAAGGATTCTGAATTTTCAGAGTGTTGCGAAGGGGGGAATCCTGAGGGATGCGAACCATATCAAAAACGGTGGGAGAAACGAAAGAATAGGTAATAATCTCGCTGTAGCCCATGCTGCGGCAAAGGCTGCCTGCCTTGCTTTCCAGCTTCATCATGGGGCTGTAGCCACCCTGCGTGGACATCTTAAGGGCAGTAGTGGGGATGGCGTTATAGCCATAGGAACGGCCTACCTCTTCAGCGATATCAGCCATCAGGTTCAGGTCGGGCCGCCAAGAGGGAACATGGATGGTATTATTCTCTACGGGGATTTCCAAACGGCGCAGGTACATTGCCATATCCTCTGCGGGAATGTTGGTACCCAGCAAAGCGTTAATTTTGTCGCATTCCAGAGGCAGCGTCTTAGGCTGGGGAACATAGTTGATAATATCCACAATGCCGTCCATAACATCGCCGCATTCCAGCAGCTCTACCAGCTCGCAGGCCCGCTGTACAGCAGGCAGCGTCATCATGGGATCAAGATTCTTCTCAAACTTGCCGGAGGACTCGGTACGCATACCCAGAGCCAAAGCGGTCTGGCGGATGGAAGTGCCGTTGAAGTTAGCGGACTCAAATACAACCGTAGTTGTATCCTCCAGAATTTCGGAGTTCTCGCCGCCCATAATACCGGCAAGACCAATGGGTTTGGTATCGTCAGCAATCACCAGCATACCGGGCTTCAGGGCACGAACATTGCCATCGAGGGTAGTCAGCGTCTCGCCCTCTACGCTTTCCCGAACAATAATTTTGCCGGAGCCAACATAGCGGTAGTCAAAGGCGTGCATGGGCTGACCGTACTCCAGCATGACATAGTTGGTAATATCCACAATGTTATTGATGGAGCGAATGCCGTTGGCGCGCAGACGCTGACGCAGCCACTTGGGGGAGGGGCCAATCTTTACATTGGCAACCATTCTTGCGGTATAGCGGTTGCAAAGCTCCTCGGCAGGAACTTCCACATCCAGCATTTCATACATGCTGCCGGCGTTGCTGCCCTTGACCACAGGCTCATGGTGCTTCATTTCCATACCAAAAGCTGCCGCGGCTTCCCGGGCCAGACCAATGATGGAGTAGCAGTCGGGACGGTTGTTGGTAATTTCAAAATCTACGATGGTGTCATCGTTGCCAATCACCAGATTAATGTCTTCGCCAACGGTGCAGTCTTCATCGTTCAAAATCCAGATGCCGTCGGCAAAAGCACCGGGCAGGTCATTCTGGGTAAGGCCCAGCTCCGCAAAGGAGCAGAGCATACCGTTGGAGGGCACACCTCTGAGCTTACCCTTGGTGATGTGAATACCGCCGGGCAGCCAAGAATTGTGCAGAGCGGCAGGAACCAGGTCGCCCTCATGGACATTCTGAGCGCCGGTAACAATCTGTACCGGCGCTTCCTTGCCTACATCTACCTGACAGACCCACATATGGTCGGAATTTTCGTGACGGACGATGGAAATAACCTTGCCCACCACAACATTCTTGATTTCCGCGTCCATACGCTCATAGGTTTCTACCTTCTGACCGAAAACGGTGAGAGTTTCTACAAATTCCTTATCGGAAATATGGGAAAGATCCACGAAATCCTCGTGGAGCCATTTTCTGTTGAGTTTCATTGTATTTCCTCCTTAGAACTGGTTGAGGAACCGGATGTCATTGTCGAAGATCAGGCGCAGATCGTTGATCTTCAGGCGGCCCATAGCGGTACGCTCCAGACCAATGCCAAAAGCAAATCCGGAGTACTTTTCCGGGTCGATGCCGCAGTTGCGAAGAACTTCGGGGTGTACCATACCGGCACCCAGCAGCTCAATCCAGCCTTCGCCATGGCAGGTAGAGCACACCTGACCGTCTACCTCTCCGGTACCGTGGCACTTGTGGCATTGCATATCCATTTCGCAGCTAGGCTCGGTGAAGGGGAAGTGGTGAGGACGGAAACGAACCTGAGCATCGTGGCCGTAAATCTTGTTCATAATGGTGATGAGAGCACCCTTCAAGTCGCCCATGGTGATGTTTTCGGCAACAACCAGACCTTCAATCTGGTGGAACATGGGGGAGTGGGTAGCGTCGGCTTCGTCCTTACGGAATACACGGCCGGGAGCCAGCATACACAGAGGCGGCTGGTGGTTTTCCATAAAACGAATCTGCATGGAGCTGGTCTGGGTACGCAGCAGCACCTTGTCCTCATCGTCAAAATAGAAGGTATCGGAGCGGTCACGGCTGGGATGGCCTTCTTCAATATTCAGGCGGGTAAAGTTATAGCTAGCCAGCTCTACTTCCGGCCCATCAACAATCTGGTAGCCCATGCCTACGAAGATATCCTTAATCTGCTGCAAAACCTGATTCATAGGATGTTCGTGGCCAAGGCAAACGGCATCACCGGGGATGGTAACATCAATGGCTTCTGCTTCCAGCTTTGCTTCCAGAGCGGCAGCATGGATGGCGGCCTTGCGCTCCTCCAGTTTCGCTTCCACTTCGGCCCGGACTGCATTGGCAATCTGACCCATAACCGGGCGCTCCTCGGGAGAAAGCTTACCCATCTGCTTCAAAACAGCGGTAAGGTCACCCTTTTTACCTAAGATTTTTACACGCAGCTCCTCAAGCTCGGCAGGCGTAGAGGCCTTTTCCAGAGCTTCCAGAGAACTAACTCTTATTTGCTCTAACTGTGCTTTCATTTATGTTGCTCCTTTCGGAAATGTAATACTAATTCTTAATTAAAAGATTTCATCAACAGCGTAGGGATATTGGCGCAAGACAAGGCAGAGGAGCGTCGCCATACTGTATGTATGGCAAGTGACGATAACGAAGTATTGCACCAATAGACCAAGCTGATTTGAAAGATTTTAATTAAGAGTTAGTATAAATAAAAAAAATAAACCCTTCATCCCAATCCGGGACGAAAGGCAATCCTTCCGCGGTACCACCCGCAATTCGCCCATACGGGCGCAGCTTCATACTTTTAACGGAGTTATCCGGCGAACCCTACGAAACTTTCAGGAACGCAGCTCCCGGGAGAAGGCCATCCATCGCGCATAAGCAGGTTACACCCTCCTGCTCTCTCTGGAAATGCGGAAATCAATATCAGGCAGCCCGATCATCGCTTTTGCATATCAGCGATTATCCTACCACATTTGCGTATAAAAAGCAAGGAAAATTTATTCCTTTCAGGCAATTTTTCCTCATTTTCCGGAGATACATTGACGGCTGAATTTGGCTGTGATATTGTAATAATGAAAGGACAGGTGGCAGCAATGGAAATTCGTTCTTTGGACAAGCAGCAAGTGGATAACCTGATTCCCATTAGGGATGTTTGGGCACACAAGGGGAACTTTGGAAAGCTTCTGCTGCTTTGCGGCAGTAAGGGCTATACCGGAGCGGCAGCCTTGGCGGCGATGGGTGCTTTGCGGTGTGGGGCGGGCTTGGTGTATTTGGGGGTTCCCGAATGTATATACCATATAGAAGCCGTCAAACTCACAGAGCCGGTGGTATTTCCTTTGCCTGACGATGGGGCTGGGTACAGCACGAAGGCTGTAAAACCAGTTGTGCAGAGACTTGGCGGCATGGATGCAGTGCTGCTTGGCTGCGGATGCGGGAAATCAGAAGGGGTTCATGCCCTTTTGGAGAGCGTTCTGACCCAGTTTCAAGGCCCTGTTGTGCTGGATGCCGATGGCATAAACGCTTTGCCGCGGCATAAGGATATACTGCGTGAAAGAACAGCGCCTACAATCCTTACGCCCCATGATGGGGAATTTTGCAGATTGGGCGGGGAGCTTAGTGAAGACAGAATCAATTCCGCAGCCAAGCTGGCGGCGGATATGGGGGCTGTCGTGCTTCTCAAAGGCCATAGGACAGTAATCACCGATGGACAAACCGCCTATGTCAATCAAACCGGAAACCCCGGCATGGCGGTAGGCGGCAGCGGGGATGTGCTGGCGGGTATGATTGTCAGCCTGCTGGGGCAGGGTCTTGCGCCCTTGGAAGCGGCAGCTTGTGCTGCCTATCTCCATGGAGCGACAGGGGATATCTGCGCAGCCGAGATTGGACAGGCGGGAATGCTGCCCACAGATATGCTCAATGTTCTTCCACGACTACTGAAATAGGGTGGGAGACTATGAAAAAGGTGATGGCGCTGCTGCTGGTATTCTTAATGTTTAGCGGCTGCGGCGGAACAAAAGACACGCAGGATAAGCTCCTGAAAATGCGGGAAGAGCTTTCTCGGCATGAATGTGCCTTTATAGCCAACATTCATGCGGATTTTGGGGAGAATACATACGACTTTGTTCTGGACTGCCGTTTTGATACCGCAGGAAACATGACCTTTACCGTGAATAGCCCGGAGACGATTTCCGGTATTACAGGAAAAATCACAGCGACTGGAGGTAAGCTTACTTTCGATGATAAAGCGGTGGCCTTTTGCCTGCTTGCCGACGGAGATATAAGTCCTGTCAGCGCCCCATGGCTGGTAACAAAGGGGCTTCGCAGCGGTTTTCTCTCTTCTTGGCGGGAAGAGGGGAGCGATACAATGGTCACGATTGACGATAGCTTTGAAGGGTCTGAAATTTCTTTTCAGGTGCTTATATCCAATGATTTGCACCCCATCTCGGCGGAAGTTATATGGGAAGGCAGGCGTATTTTATCTATGACTGTCGAGGACTTCCGCTATTTGTAACATTTCGGTACATTCATCATAAGATAAATTGTCAGCCGGGTGTATATTTTTCTTGCGTGCGTGGGAAGAATAGGAATACCTGCGTTACATAAGAAAACTGTAACGCCGGCAATGATACATCGGAGTGTGAATTACATGGACAGCATTGTAAAGCGGGGAGATATTTTTTACGCAGACCTTTCCCCGGTGGTTGGCAGTGAGCAGGGAGGTACCCGGCCGGTGCTGATTGTCCAGAACGATACCGGTAACCGCCATTCGCCTACTGTGATTGCCGCAGCCATTACCAGTCAGACAGGAAAAGCCCGCCTGCCTACCCATATTAACATTGCGGGAGGAAGTGTGGGCCTGAGCAAGGATTCTGTGATTCTTTTGGAGCAAATTCGTACCATTGATAAAAAGAGATTACGAGAGCATATGGGTCGTCTGGATGAAAATCAGATGAATATGGTAGACAATGCCATCGCTGTCAGCTTTGGGCTGACAGACAGAGGTACCCAGTGAATAGAAATCCCCCTTGCGGCATAGAATTGCTGCAAGGGGGTATTTTCATGGAAAAATGTTATGATATTTATTTGGGCAGCGAAGCTGTGGGAAAGGCTACTTTGACCAAAGAGGGCCTGTATTGGAAAATTCGTTGTCAGTGCAGCCTGCCATCGGGTGAAGCCCATCGGGTAACCGCCAAGGCAGGGGAGGAAATCGATTTGGGAATCCTTGTCCCGGAGAATGGAGAATACTGCCTGACAAAAAGAATAGCCATGAAGCGTTTTGCGGACGCGCAGCCGCAATTCTTTATTAAAACCCATTCGCCGGACCCGGAAGAAACCGTTCATCCCATAATCCCGGAGGAAACCGTTCATCCCATAATCCCGGAGGAAACCGTTCATCCTATAATCCCGGAGGAAAGCACGCAGCCGGATATTTCAGAGGAACGCTTTATAGCAATCATCCCGGAGGAACCCTTTGCGTACATTGAAGAGCTGAAGGATGCCCGTCTGGAAGAAAAGGATGGGGAGATAGGCATTACCCTTCCTGAGGAAGAGAAAGAACCAGAGATACAGGACAGTGATCCGAACCAAGAATATCCGAATGAATCTGCGCCTGAGTAATATAACTATCCAGCTTTTTTGAGGTTAGGAAATAGTCAATACGCCACCCGGCGTTATTGGCTCTGGCGTGAAACATATAGCTCCACCAGGAATAGGCCCCGGTAACATCCGGGTAGAGATAACGGAAGGTATCCGTAAAGCCTGCGTCCAGAAGACGGCCAAAGCTTTCCCGCTCTTCATCGGAAAAACCGGCGTTGCCGCGGTTGGAAGCGGGGTTCTTCAGGTCGATTTCCTGATGGGCAACATTCAAATCGCCGCAGATAACTACGCTCTTTTTCTGGTTCAGCGCTGCCACATAGTTTCGGAAGGCTTCATCCCAAGCCATGCGGTGATCTATACGCGCAAGGCCCCGCTGGGCATTGGGAGTATAGCAGGTGACAAGATAAAAGTTTTCATATTCCAGAGTAATCACTCGCCCCTCGTTGTCAAGCGGCGCTATGCCAAGACCGTAGCTGACAGCGATGGGCTTTTGCTTTGCGAAAACAGCGGTACCGGAATATCCTTTCTTTTCGGCATAGCACCAATATTGGTAGTAGCCTTCAAGGTTTACCTGAATTTGACCTTCTTGCAGTTTCGTTTCCTGCAGGCAGAAAAAGTCGGCATCCAGAGACTGAAAGGCTTCTTCAAAGCCTTTTTGCATACAGGCTCGCAAGCCGTTTACATTCCATGATACAAATTTCATACGCGTACTCCTATGTGTTGAATTATAAAGCTGCGCTGAGGCAGCTTTTAGAACAGTTCCTTGCTAATCGCCAATCACAAGATAGGGTTCTATCTCCTTGTATTTTTCCTCCCCGATTCCTTTTACATTTTGAATTTGGCTGATATAGGTAAAATCCCCGTGTTCATTTCGATAATCTATAATGCGCTGCGCCAGAACTTCTCCAATCCCGGGCAGACAGCACAGCTCATCTATCCCGGCGGTGTTGATGTCAATGGCAAATACTTTATCAGAGGGCGGCAGGGGATTGGGGCTGAGAATGTCCTGATAGTTGTTTCTCAGGTAATGAATTCCCCAAAGAGAAACGACCAAGAACAGGGCAAGAAAAACGCACAGGGCGGAATATGCTTTTTTCATACCACAGACCCTCCCGCATTGACTAAATAGGAAAAAGCTGATATAATGACTCTGATTTTTAAGTATTATACACGATTTTTTCCGGGGGCACAAGCCCGACAAATAGCTTTGAGGGAGAAACATGAAGAAAAAACGGATGATTGTATGGCTGCTGTTTTTTGCGGCAGTTATGCAAATGATATATTTGCCTGCTTCCGCAGCCAATCAGGGCTCGGATTCTGACTACAGCACCGACAGCTCTGTAATTGAGGGCTGCCACACCATCGATGCCAAGGAGCCGCTCATGGGAGACTCCAAGATGCTGGATACCGCTCAGGGAGCGTTTTTATACGAAGTTAATACCGATACAGTTGTCTATGCATGGCACCCGGACGAAAAGCTGCCCCCTGCCAGCCTTGTAAAAATGCTTACTTGCATCATTGCCATTGAAAACGCAGATTTGGATGATGAAGTTATGGTTACGGGTACTGCGCTAGCCGCCGTGCCGGAGTATTACCATGGCGATATGGGCCTCATTGCCGGTGAAGTTCTTACCTTGCGGGATTTGCTGTACCTTACCATGGTGAGCGGTTCTAATGACGCGGCTGCCGTTGTGGCAGAGTACATTGGCGGTTCTCAGGCTGCCTTTGTGGAAATGATTAATCGCAGAGCAACGGAGATAGGCTGCACCAACTCTCACTTTGTGGATGCCCACGGCATTAAGCAGACCGATCAGTATACCACGGCCCGGGATGTTGCGAAGATAGTGAGAGAATGCATGAAGAATGAAGACTTTATGGAGTTTTTTTCGTGCCAGCGTTATGAAGTGCCTGCTACCGACTATTACGGCGTTCGCATTGCGGTATCTACCCACCCCATGATGTCCTCCGGCAGCACCCAGATATACTATAATAAACGCATAACCGGCGCAAGAACCGGTGTTACCCAAGAGCGGTGGCGTACCATTGCTACCACATCCCAGTCCGGTGACCTTACATATATCTCCGTAGTGCTTTGCGCGATTCCTACCTTCCATGATGACGATTATTCCATCAAACGCTACGGCAGCTATGAGGAAACGCTGGACTTGTTAAAACTGGCATACAGCGGTATGCGCCGCACCCAAGTTTTGTCCGCAGACCAGATCACCATTCAGTATCCCGTGATTGAGGGGCTTAATTATCTGGTAGCAGGCCCGAATATCGATGCCTATACCATTCTGCCTTCGGATATTACGCTGGAAGACTTGGAATTTCGCTACATCAACAACTATGCCAGCTTGAATGCGCCGGTTAAAGAGGGCGATGTGCTTACCACGCTGCAGGTTTGGTATAAAAATGTTTGCCTGGCCCAATCGGATTTGATTGCGAAGAACACGGTTTATTCCTATAATAGCGATGCGGCCATTACGATTCATCAGCGTGAGCAGTCCAAATTGATGACATTTGTGAAGATTTTGGTTGTTATACTGATTGTGGTAGTGGTGTTCTTAGTAGGAAGCCGTGTTTGGAATACATTCCGTCACAACAAATCCATTGCTCTGCATAAACGCAGAATGGCCGGACGCAGAAGGAGCAGATAACCGTGAAACAGTGGGACGAATTAAAGCAGGCGTGCAAGGCATGTACCGGCTGCGGCCTTTGTTCTACCCGCCATAATGTTGTTATTGGCACCGGCAATGAGCAGGCGGATATTATGCTGGTTGGCGAAGGGCCCGGAGAGCAAGAGGACTTGCAGGGTGTTCCCTTTGTAGGCCCGGCAGGAAAGCTGCTGGACGATATGCTTTCCATTATTGACCTGGACAGAACCAATGTATATATTGCCAACATCGTCAAGTGCCGTCCGCCCAGAAACCGAGACCCTCTGGAGGACGAGCAGGATGCCTGTATCGGCTATCTTCACAATCAAATTGCTCTGGTAAAACCCAAGGTGATTGTATGCCTCGGCCGTATTGCTGCCCTGCGCTTGATTCGCCCGGATTACCGCATTACCCGGGAGCACGGACAATGGGCAAAGCTGGCAGATTCTTGGATTACGGCAACATATCATCCCTCCGCCCTTCTTCGGGATGTTTCCAAGCGTCCTGAGGCATTTATGGATTTGCTTACCATTCGGGATAAAATCCAAGAGCTTGGCTGCCAAATCTAAGGAAGCTCTGATTAAATCGGCAAGAGCTGGGGGCAGAAGATTTTGGCTCA
>JBJDYH010000337.1:0-6334 GCA_051867135.1 Faecousia sp.
CCGGCCTTGGGGATGGGGTTGCAGGTGCAGGTAACCAGCACCACGGTATCGCCGTAGCGGCAGATGCACTCGGCGTTGGCAAGCTCGGCTACCTTACCGGTTTCAACGGTGAAGGGACGGCCGCCGATTTCCATCTCGTAAACATGATGGTTGGGATACTGCTTGCGGGTAATCATGAAATAACCTCCTAAAAAAGTAATGTGTTCCGGGAGGTTTAGCACTTGAAACGAACGCCGAAGCCTTCGGAATCCCTTTCAACTGCTAAAGCATCTCCCGATGGACAAATGGGTTTACAACGCTGGGAAAAGGGGCGACGGTACCCGTCGCCCCCCTGAAGATTTCTTACTTACGGATACCCAGCTTGGCGATGATAGCACGGTAGCGGTTGATGTCCTTCTTAGCCAGATAGTCCAGCAGGCTGCGGCGCTTACCAACCATCATCAGCAGGCCACGACGGGAGTGGTTGTCGTGCTTGTGCACACGCAGGTGATCGGTCAGCTCGTTGATGCGGGCGGTCAGAATGGCGATCTGAACCTCGGGAGAACCGGTATCGCCCTCGTGGGTTGCGTTTTCCAGAATAACCTGGGTCTTCTTTTCCTTGAGAATCATAGTATTTTCCACCTTTTTGAAAATTTACCTCGCGCCAAGTGAAGGGTCGGTGTTTTCCCAAGACTGAGCTGCGGGCATAGAAATATCGTCTGGCATAGCCAGCCCGACTATTCTAACATGAGTTTTCCCACTTGTAAAGGGTTAAAAACCTGTTTTTTGGAAAAAATTTCGGGTTTGTTCCCCATTTTTTACAATTTCTTGCCGGAGAGATTCCAAAGAGTCAAATTTTCGCTCTTCCCGGAGATATTTGTGAAATTCCAGCGTCACATTTTTCCCGTAAAGGTCGCCGTCGAAGTCCAGCAGCCAGCTTTCCACATTGGTATAGCCCCCGCCTACGGTGGGGCGGTTGCCTACATTGGTTACCGCCATGTAACGCTTGCCCTCCGCAATGACGACGCTGGCGTAAACCCCCTTTTTGGGGCAAAGCATCACATTGGGGAAGAACAGATTGGCGGTGGGAAAGCCGATGGTGCGCCCGATGTGCCGGCCGGGGACAACAGGCCCGGTAAAGAGATGGGGGTGCCCCAGAAAAATGCGGGCACGCTCCATGTCTCCCTCTTTGATAAGGAAGCGGATGTAGGTAGAGGAAACGGTTACGCCGTCTATGCGCTGCTCCGGCACGATGATACAGGGAATCCCCGCCTCCTCGCAGGCATTTTTCAAAAGCTCCGGCGTACCCTCCCCGAGACTTCCAAAGCGGTAATCGTGACCGCATACCAGCCCGGCGGCGTGGTAGCGGCTGAGGAGCATTTTGAAAAAGGTCTGCCAAGGCATGGTCATCAGCGCCTTGTCAAAGGGCAGCACAATGATTTCTTCGATGCCGTAAAGGTTCTCCATCAGCCGCTTGCGGTCGGCTACCGTGGAAATCAGGCCGGGGGATTTGCCCTGCACAAGGCTTAAGGGGTGCTCCCCAAAGGTGATTGCTCCCGCTTTCATGCCCTTTTCTTCCGCAAGGCGTTTGCAGGCGCGAAGCAGCGCACCGTGGCCCATGTGTACGCCGTCAAAAAAGCCAAGGGCATAAATTGTGGTAGCAGTCATGGCTTCACCGCCTTTTCGTAGAATTTGCAGGGATGTAAATGTTGGGAATATTGGAATATAGTAGGCTGTAACACATAAATTGTTGTTTGGTGGGTTAAATTTCGCACAGTCCCGTAGGGGCCGATGCCCACATCGGCCCTTTGGGGTGTTACGAATTCGCCGCAGTGCCGTGGAAAGATTGTTTTGTACGGCGGGCCGATGTGGGCATCGGCCCCTACATTCACCCAATCCACGCCACGACAAATTCCAATTTATCGGGCAACCAAGGAATACTATACTTCAAAAAAGCTTTTGATGGTTGACATAACGCCGCCCTCGACTTGGGCAAGCATGAGAAATTCCCCGCTTTGGCTGTAGGCGCGGTAAGTGCCGTCGGGCAAGGCGATGGAGAAGGCGTTGCCGTTGCGGCAGCGTTTTTCCTGATTGGCGGTGAGGGTTACGGCTTCGCAGCCGCGGAACATACTGTCCACCGGGCGCAGATAAGCTTCCGGGTTTTGCGCTTCCAGCAATTCTTCCAGCGATACAGCTTCTTCTATGGAATAATTCCCGGCGGCAACCCGGCGAAGCTGGGCCATACAGCCGCCGCAGCCCAGCGCCTGCCCAATATCTTTGCAAAGGGTGCGGATATAAGTACCCTTGGAGCAGCGCACCCGCAGGCGGAAGCCTTCCGGGGTTTGCCCCAACAGCGTCAATTCGTGGATGGTAATGGGCCGGGGCTTGCGCTCCACTTCCCTGCCCTGCCGGGCCAAATCGCAAAGCTTTTGCCCGCCTATCTTCAGGGCGGAGTACATAGGGGGAACCTGCATAATTTCCCCCCGAAACCGGGGCAATACCGCTTCCAATTCCCCGGGAGTTACTTGGGGGTCGCAGGAAGTCAGCACGGTTCCGGTCGTGTCCTCGGTGTCGGTGGTGATGCCCAGTTGGATTACGGTTTCATACACCTTTTGGGCGTGTTCAAAAAACTCCACGCCCCGGGTGGCCCGGCCTACAAATACGGGAAGCACCCCGGTGGCCATGGGGTCTAAGGTGCCGCCGTGACCGATGCGCCGGGTGTTGAAAACCCGGCGCAGCCGGGCAGTCACATCCTGACTGGTCCAGCCCGAGGGCTTGTCTACAATGACGATTCCGTTCATGGCGTCACCGTTTCCAAAATGGCGTTGGTTACCGCTTGGGCGGCTTCCTCCAGAGACATTTTCATGCTTGCTCCGGCAGCGCCTTTGTGTCCGCCGCCGCCGAATTGGGCGCAAACGGCCCCGGCATCAAAGCCCGGCAAGGCTCTTACGGATACCTTTACGCCGTTTTCGGTTTCCCGGAGGGTGGCGGCGATTTGAACCCCTTCGATGCTCCGGGGGAAGCCGGAGATATTCTCCATATCGTCCTCAGTAACCCCGATTCCCCGCTCTACGGATTTGGGCAAGGGGCAGACAGCCACCTTGCCGCCGGCGTAAAACCGGGCGTTTTCCACCAGCCAGCCCTGAATCCGGAGCCTCGCCAGGGAATTGGTATCGAAAATGGCCTGATTGATGCTGTTCAGGTCGCCCCCGGCCTGGGCGCAGGCGGCGGCGGTCAAAAAGCTGTGGGCGGTGGTATTGGCGTAGCGGAAGCAGCCGGTATCCGTGGATACGGCGGTATAAAGGGCTTCCGCCATAGCCTTGTCCATGGGGATTTGCAAAATACCCATCAAATCAAAGAGGATTTCCCCGCAGGCGGCGGCCTCCGGCTCTACCAAAGCCAAGGGGGTAAAGGGGTCGGCAGTAGCGTGGTGGTCAATGCGCAGGGAAATCCGGGGGAGCAAAGGCCGGAAGCTCTCAGGGATCATATCGGGGGATGCCACATCTACGCACACCAGCGTATGCTCCGGCAGCGCTTCTTCCACGGTCAGCCCCTGGTGGAGATTCGCGTATTTGGGGGTAATTTCCCCGTTTTTCAGAATGTGGGCGGTTTTGCCCATGGTGCGCAGCATCCGGCACAGAAAAGCGGCGCTGCCCAGGGTATCTCCATCCGGGCGGCGGTGGGTCAAAATCAGGTAGTTGTCCTGCCCCTGAAGCCACCGGGCACAATTACTCTTCGTCATCATGGCTGCTTACCTCAAGGGAGTTGATAAGCTCCAGCATTTTCGCGCCGTAGGTGATGGAGTCGTCCAAAGACCATTGCAGCTGGGGGGTGTAGCGCAGGTTCAGAGTACGCCCCAGCTCCCGGCGCAGGAAGCCGGAGGCGGATTTTAAGCCCTTCATAGCGTCCGCGGCCTTGTTTTCGTCCAGAAAGCTGGCGTAAACCTTGGCCCAGCGCAGGTCGGGGGTGGTTTCCACCCGGGTAATGGAGATCATGGTCGCCTGCACCCGGGGGTCTTTCAGCTCCCGGAGCAGGTCAGACAGCTCCTTTTGAATTTCTTCGTTGATTCTTCCAATTCGATTGGATGCCATTTGGATAGCCTCCTTACTGTTCCATCGCAAAGTCAGCCGCCGCAACAGCGGCGGCTGCATCTTGTACTGTAGGGAACGGCCTATGTGCCGTTCCGAAAAGCCTTAAACCTACCGCCGCAGTAAACGGGGTGCGAACGGGCGGGTCAAGACCCGCCCCTACAGGGGCATAACCGCACCCATGTAGGGGCCGGTCTCGACCGGCCCGAAACCTAAAATCTACCGCCGCAGTAAACGGGGTGCGAACGGGCGGGTCAAGACCCGCCCCTACAGGGGCATAACCGCACCCTTGTAGGGGCCGATTGAGAACATCGGCCCGCAGAGTGCAAAACAATTTTTCGACAGCCTGAGCCGCCGCATCAGCGGCGGCTGGCTTTTTTACTGCTTAATTTCTTCCATGGCGAAGCACTCGAAAATGTCGCCTTCCTTAATGTCGTTAAACTTGGCAATGCTCATGCCGCACTCGTAACCGGCGGTGACCTCCTTAACGGCATCCTTAAACCGCTGCAGAGAGCCAACCTCGCCCTCGTGGATCACCACATTATCCCGAAGCACACGAACCTGAGCATCCCGGGTAATCTTGCCGTCCTTGACCATACAGCCGCAGACCGTACCCACGGCGCTGACCTTGTAGGTCTGGCGCACTTCGGCGTGGCCCATGACCACTTCCTGATACTTGGGCGCAAGCATACCCTTCATAGCGGCCTCGATCTCGTCGATGGCATCGTAAATCACCCGGTAGAACCGCATATCCACATTGGCACGGTGGGCGCTGGCCTGGGCGGCGGCATCGGCACGGACATTGAAGCCCACGATAATCGCCCCTGCGGTGGAAGCCAGCAGGATATCGCTTTCGTTGATAGCGCCGACACCGGCGTGAATGACCTTGACCCGCACTTCCTCGTTGGAAATCTTCATCAAAGAAGCCTTCACAGCTTCGGCGGAACCCTGCACATCGGCCTTGACGATCAGGTTCAGCTCCTTCATTTCCCCTTCCTTCATCTTGGCGAAGAGGTTATCCAGCGTGACCTTCTGCATGGCGTTGGCGGCGGCATCCTTTTCGGCCTGACGGCGCTGCTCCACCAGCTCCCGGGCCATACGCTCGTCGCTGACGGCGTTGAACTCGTCACCGGGGGTGGGCACCTCCGCAAGGCCGGTAATCTCCACAGGTACGGAAGGGCCTGCGGCCTTGACGGTACGGCCCTTGTCATTGGTCATAACCCGGACGCGGCCGACGGAAGTGCCGGCAATGACGATATCGCCCTGCTTCAGCGTACCGTTCTGCACCAGAAGGGTTGCCACAGGGCCACGGTTCTTATCCAACCGGGCCTCGATGACCGTACCCTTGGCACGGCGGTTGGGGTTGGCCTTCAGCTCCTGCACTTCGGCGGTCAAAATGACCATTTCCAGCAGGTTATCCAGACCCATACCGGTTTTGGCGGAGATGGGGCAGATGATGGTATCGCCGCCCCACTCTTCGGGAATCAAATCGTACTTGGTAAGCTGTTCCTTGATCTTGTCGGGGTTGGCGGTGGGCTTATCCATCTTGTTGATGGCAACGATGATGGGCACCTCCGCCGCCTTGGCGTGGTTGATGGACTCGATGGTCTGGGGCATGATGCCGTCGTCGGCAGCCACCACCAGAATGGCGATATCCGTGGACTTGGCACCACGGGCACGCATGGAGGTAAAGGCGGCGTGACCGGGGGTATCCAGGAAGGTAATCATATTGCCGTCCACATCCACGGTATAAGCGCCGATGTGCTGGGTAATGCCGCCGGCTTCTCCGGCGGTCACGCTGGTTTTGCGGATGGCATCCAGCGTAGAAGTCTTGCCGTGGTCAACATGACCCATGACCACAACCACGGGAGCGCGGGTTACCAGCTCTTCGGCGGTATCCACATGGTCGTCAATGATCTGCTCCTCGATGGTAACGGTAATTTCCCGCTCCACCTTGCAGCCCAGCTCGGTAGCTACATATTCGGCGGTATCAAAGTCGATGGTCTGGTTGATGGCGGCCATGATGCCGTTTTTCATCAGCAGCTTGATGACCTCGCCTGCGGTCTTCTTCATGCGGCTGGCAAGCTCCCCTACGGTGATCTCGTCGGGAATCTTCACCACGGTAGGGGCTTTGCGGGCCACTTCCATTTGCAGACGGCGCAGCTTCTCCTGCTCCTCGTTGCGGGACTTGTTGCCCTTGAACTTGTTGTTTTGCTGCTGCTTCTGCTGCTTGCTGCCCTTGCCGCCGCCGATGCGCTGCTTGCCGC
>JBJDYH010000338.1:0-6311 GCA_051867135.1 Faecousia sp.
ACCTGGGCAGCGCGTTCAATCGCCTGAGGAAGCTGGCACAGAGGATACTCATCGGTAATGATGGAGCCGATGTCCCATTCCTTTTGTACCATAACGGCGATCACATCTTCCACATCCTCTGGATTGTAACCACCGGAGCCAATGAGGGCATGCTGGGAATAGGTCATCTCCAGTATATCCACTGGACGCTTGCCCGCACGAACAGCAACTACCACCATGCGGCTTTCGATTTTACCCATGGACTGGTAAAGTTCCAGAATTGACTCTGCACCCGCTGCGTCGATATAGATTGGAACATTGGCGGTAGGACCAAAACGGGAGGGAGCCGTACCGAAAATAGAAATTGCCGCCTCTTGCAAATTCTCCCGGCTGTTGTTACAGACCGCAAATCCCAGTCCCTTAGCCTTTTCCAGGCGGAAATCAGAATGATCACAGATCATGACCTGCTCGCACCCAAAATGTTTAAGTCCAATAGCTGCTGCTATACCGATGGTACCGGCGCCGAACACAATAGCGTTCTCACCCTTTTTCGGCTCTGCCCGTCGCGCTGCTCGAAATCCCACGGTAAACGGTTCAATCAAGCAGGCTGTTTTTGCGGGAATGCGAGCAGGAATATCATAGACCTGCTTATCCAGCTCTGCATTGGGAATCAGGACATATTCTGAAAAACCACCCACCGTACCAGCACGCTTTGGATCTCCCTTGGCAAGCCGGGGATACGGATAGACCATCATACCCACTTCAATATCCTTCACATTTTTGCCCACCTGTACGACTTCAGAAACCATTTCATGTCCGAACTCACTACCCACTGTGATACGATGACCTGTATTTGGTCCGTGGGCATAAACAGCCACATCTGTTCCGCAAATGCTGGCATAAAGGTTTCGTACGACAATATCATTATCACCGGCTACAGGTGTTTCCAATTCTTCTATGCGCACATCCTTTTGACCGTAGTAAATTGCAGCTTTCATGATCAATCATCTCCTTATATGTCTTGAATCAAGAATCTCCTGTGGTTACACCAAGCTTGTTTTCTTCAGTACCGTGTTGCTGGCCGCGCCGAGTCCAATGCTGAATAAGGCTCCCCCCACCAGGCAAAGGATTACATTCGTGATTCCGGAATTCAGCGGCGACAGCGAAGGGATCATCATAAAGAATAACAAACCTACTCCGAACGATACAACCATCGAAAGCCATAGCTTTTGCTTTCCAACTACACTCCAGAGCAGGTAAATGGGAACGAACACCGCCATCAGAAACGCCTTTGATAATAAGCACATCACCACTGCGCTGATACCTGCCGCACCTGCGTCAAAGGACAATCCGGCAATTCCGCCGCCGATCACTGACCCGATCAGGTAAGCCAGGATCATCAAAGTTCCTCCGATAAATCCGACCAGAGTTTTGGATATGACATAGTCCGTTTTCCTGGCACGAACCGCAAAAAGGTTTTTCGCATATCCGGACCGAAAATCATCGGCCACAAAGACACAAACGAAAACTGCCACCATAAAGAATAGCAGGTTAATGTTGCACATGCTCATAATATCAGAACTACTTCCGGAGCTTTCCCCGCTGATGGATTCCACAACCTGCCAGGTATTTGTAAATGCCTCCATTTCCGCGACTGTTTCCACACCGGTTTTCGGATCTACCGTTGTTGTACCGCCCACGGCAGTCGTCATTACCAACACCAGAACGGGGATCACAGCAGCGATTCCTAACAGGATATAGAACAGCGGCGTCTTGAACATTCTCTGGAAGTCTACCGCCAGCATACTTTTCAGTCGCTTGCCAAAACCATTTTTCTCAAATGTTACATTCTCTGCCTTTGTCATGTTATCTGCCCTCCTTTTCCTGCATCAGATCGATATAGTATTCCTCCAGGCCTATCTTCGCTGTTTTGATTTCACTGACCAGGATTCCGCTTTCGTACAGGCAGGTGACGATTTCCTCCGGACTTCCCGCGTCATACACGCGAATATATCCGCTTTCATCTTCTTCCACACGGGAATATTTGCAGCCGAGCAACGCCTTGGCCCGGTTCATTTCCCGTGTTTGCAGGGCAACATAGGTACGGCAGTCCGCATTCAGTTCTTCAGCGGTCATTTCCTTAATCATTTTTCCACCGCGGACGATGCCATAATGGGTTGCGATTTTCTCAAGCTCACCCAGAATATGAGAGGAAATCACAACCGTGCACTGATAGTTTTGCGTGATGTCAACCAGTACCTCTCTCATAATTCTCATACCGTCTGCATCCAGACCGTTGATCGGTTCATCCAGCACGAGTAAGGTCGGGCGGCCAAGCAGCGCCATGGCGATACCAACGCGCTGTTTCATGCCGAGAGAGCAATTTTTATACTTATTCCCGGCAGCACCTTCCATCCTGACCATCTTTAGGACTTTCCTGACCTCTGTATCAGCATTGGAAATGCTTAAATTGGCAGCCTGGAGCATCATGTTGTTCCACACGCTGAGATTCGGAAAACAGCCGGGTGCTTCAATCAAAACACCCATATTTGCCCGCACTTCTGTGTCCGTGTGATCTCTGCCGAACAGTTTGATGGTGCCGCCGCTGGGAACGAGAAGGCCGCAGATCAGCTTTTCCGTAGTGGACTTTCCGGAGCCGTTCTCGCCGATGAAACCGTAGATCGCCCCCATAGGGACGGTCATATCCAGACCTTTCAGGGCTTGCTTTGCTCCGAAATTTTTTGTTAAGCCTTTGATTTCGATTGCATTCATTCTGACCGCCTCCTTAATACACATCGCATTTTGAAAGGATGCGTGTTCCTAGCAGGTTATAAATGACGGTCCATGCCACAGAAACGGCAAGGCAGACAAGCAGCGTCACAATATTGCTGCCGAGGCACGCATAGACTGAGGAACCATACAGGAAGATATTGAGAATCGGGGAATTTCCCAAAATTGCGCTAACACCAATAATCAGAATACCGGTGCCGAAGAAGAAGGAGGACGCAATGGAAATTCCAAAATATCTCCGGAAAATGATGTTGAGGAAGGTATACAGGCTTGCCCAGCCGAGGCTCATGACCATCTTACTGACGATGGCAAGAATCAGGGAACCTACATTGACCGCGAAGGAGGTTCCAGCCAGGAAGCCGGCAAAGATACCGCCAATGGTATAAGTGATACACATACAAGCCATGGCAAAGGCACAGGAGATGGTCTTGGACATCATGTAGTCCTGCTTTTTTGCATGGGTCGTAAAGAGCTGTTTCACATAGCCGCTCTTATAGTCGTGGCCGATGAAGATGGATACCATGATACCGCCAAAAATGAACACCATATTCATATTGGCATACTGACCCATGTCGGATACAGCATAGATCGGAGTGTCCGCTGCAATGATGTTCCAGGTGTTCGTATACAACGGGGCGGCACCTTCCGCAGAGCCACTGGTACCCAATATCATAGCGGGAATAACAGCGGCGATAATCAGAAAAATGTAGTATAGAGGCGTATGGAATAAACGATAGAAGTCAACGCCAAGCATTCCTTTCAGCCTTTTCCCGAAGCTGGGAGATTCAAATTGCAATTCACGCGCCATATTATTCCGCCTCCTTCTTGGACATCAGTTCCACATAGTATTCTTCCAGACCGATTTTGTTTTTCAGAATCTCATTCACGACATGGCCGTTTTTGAGCAGGTATTCGACGATTGCTTCGGTATCATCCACATCGTATACTCGCAGATACCCTTCTTCCTCCCGGACATCGCCGTATTCTTTCTGTAAAACAGTCTTTGCGCCCTGCATATCCTTCGTTTTCAGAGATACGAACACGCGGGCCCGACTGTCCATTTCTTTCGCGGAGATTTCCTGAATCATTTTGCCCTGGCGGATGATGCCGTAATGGGTTGCAATTTTCTCCAGCTCCCCGAGGATATGGGAGGAGATTAGAACCGTGCAATTATAGATATGGGTAATGTCCAACAAGATCTCCCGCATGATCCGCATACCGTCGGTGTCCAGGCCGTTGATCGGCTCGTCCAAAATCAGCAGAGCCGGATCGCCCAGCAGCGCCATGGCGATACCGATTCGCTGCTTCATACCCAGGGAGCAGCTTTTGAACTTGATCTTGGCGGAGTCCTCCATGCGGACAATCTTCAGAACACGATTGATCTCGTCGGCGGGATTAGGAAGCCCCAGGTTAATGGCCTGCATCATCAGATTATCCCATACGCTGGAATTCGGGAAGCAGCCGGTGTTTTCAATCAGCGCACCGACCCGCGCCCGGACACCCGCATCCGTATAATCCTTGCCAAACAGCTTAATTTCTCCGCTGTCCGGCACCAGGTGGCCGCAGATCAGCTTTTCGGTTGTGGACTTACCGGAACCATTCTCACCGATGAAGCCGTAGATCGCTCCGACGGGGACAGTCATATTCAGATGATCTACCGCATACAGTCCACGGAAGCTCTTTGATAGATTCCTGATTTCAATAGCATTCACTTTTTACGTCTCCTTTGCTTTTGCCTGATGGTATGAATATAAAATACAACTCCATTGTTTGCGGAGTGCTTGAATATTGTTTGCGTATTATTAATTAACGCAGGAGCGCCGCTTTTCTACTCCTGCTGAAATACTTGGATGAGCAAATGCCAAAAAACCAGCCTGTGTAACTCTCAGCTGCACAGGCTGGCCCTGGGGTTCTTATTTCTTCTTCTTTGCGATCACGGCGGCAACCGCAATGACAACAACGACGATCACAGCAACAACAATAACCTTGCCCATATGTATTTCCTCCTTTGTTTTTTTATCAATCAAACCTGACAAGCAGGATGATTACCAAAATTTGTTTCCGCATCTTCTCAGATACACGATTGCGACTGTGGCTGCGGCGACTACCGTACTGGCAGCGGCGGTAAACAGAATCACTTTTTTCATTTCATTCCACCTTCCTGGCTTTGCAGTTCTTTTTCTTTGCGAAGTTATAATAGCATTCCATTATTTATTCAGTGCTTGAATTGTGTTTGCGCAATATTAATTCTCAGATTCACCAAGAAGTGTTCTCAGGCTGGGAATATCCTCGGTGAGAAACTCGGTACAGGTGAAATTTTCTCCATCAATACCAACATCGTGACCGAAAATCGCTTTGGCTTCTTCCCATCCCATGCAGATTCCTGTTTCCTTATCAACTAAAACGGAATAGGTTACGCCAGTGTCTTCTGCTCCAACGCCAACACTGTAAACCAGGCAGGTTCTGCCCAAAACTTCTTTTTCTCCAGACTCATTCATTCCGGGAATGAACTGCTTTTTAGAGCGTTCCGCATAGGTCAGAAATGCGGCGGTAGAGGTTTTTACATAGGTCGAATTATAGACCGCAGAGCCGTCTTTTGTGGTAAAACAGCCATCGGCATCTTTCTGATAGAGAGCATAATTGTTTTCCTCTTTGATGAACAGTAATTCTTCGGCTCCGTCCTTGAAATAGGTGTTACCCTCACTATCCACCATCTTCTGAACCGTATGGATCTCACCGGAGGCAGATTCAACCTCGTATGTGATACTATACTGCTCCGGCATGGTCACAGACTCATTGATGGTTTTGGCGATGTCATTACCCGAGAAACCTGCCGAACAGCCGGTCAGCCCAAATGCCACAGCCAGAACAGAGGTAATGACCAACAGAAATAAAATACCTTTGATGAATTTCTTCATATTGAATTCTCCTATCGTTTTTTTGATGCTATGATGATACACAATCTCTGTTTCCCCAGTGCTTGAGTTGTGTTTGCGAATTATTAATTAAAAGAGCAGGAAGCAGATGGATTTCTCCAGCCGCTTCCCGCAGAATCGAGTTTTTTATTTGATCATTTGTCGGAAGTTTAGGAATCACAAATCACGGATAATTTTCTCAAGATGCTTTCCGGACTGCACGATATGATCATGCAGTTCTTTCCCCGATCCAGCGATAGTCTGCAACAAAAATTCCCCAAATAAGAGTATCTGCTACACTCATCCAGGGTTTCAGTCCGTAATAGATGTCATAGACCGCAAGTACAACAGAAAGAACCGCAAGAAGCGAGATCACTGTTTCATAAATAGCCGTAAGCAGATTAGGACGCTTTTGCAGGGCATCTATCCATTCATGTATTCGTTTCATTTCCTTTATCCATCCTATCTGACATTTTTGCTTCTTTTTTAGCGCAGCTTTGTTTATAAATGATTTGAATTCTGTTTGCGTATTTTTAATTTTGTGCTTATCGGCTTTGCTCAGCAACCCCGCTAAATTGTAATTTGGCGGTGAATTCGCCAAATGGCGTTTGCAATTCCGTAGGGGCG
>JBJDYH010000339.1:0-1798 GCA_051867135.1 Faecousia sp.
GAAAAATCTGGCGCGAACCTATACCAGAAAAAAAGACAAGTTGGTGGATATCACAGGAACAAGTAAAGACTTGGAAGGGATTATACGGATTCAGCAGGATTCCGACTATGTTGCGGGCTGCGGCGGCCTTTACTGCACAGTCCGGGACTATGAAAAACTGGCACGGATGCTGTGCCGGGAGGGCGACGGCTATCTGAAGCCCGAAACGGTGCGTCTGATGCACACCGAGGCGCAGGAGAAGCATCTGGAACCGGAACCGGGCCAGGTGTGGGGCTTGGGTGTTCGGATTCGGCAGCAGGACGCTTTCTGCACGCCGGGCACCTACGGCTGGAGCGGCGCTTTGGGAACCCATTTCTTTGTTTCTCCGGAGGAACATCTGGAGGCTGTTTTTGCCACCCATCGCGCTGACCTTGGCGGTTCAGGCTCATATATCAGCCGCAAGGTTGAGGAACTTGTCTTTGGTATCTGGGGCAGCAAAAAGTAAGCAACAGACGCAGGCAAGTGCTGCCTGCGTCTGTTTTTTACAAGATATAATCCGCACTGTTGCGGTACTGGATCGGTGTCATGCCAACCCGATTTTTGAACAGATAAATAAAGTTGTTGATGTCGTGGATTCCCACTGCGTGGGCAATTTTATTTGCAGGAAGTGTCGTGGTTTTCAGCATGATTTTAGCCTGATTGATGCGAATCCAGATCAGGTAGTCATTGGGAGAAAAGCCGGTATACCGCTTGAATTCTTTTGAGAGATGATACTTGTTGATTCGCGTTAGTTTCGCCAGGTCATCCAGGGAGATTGCCTCCTGGTAGTGTTCCTCCAGATACTTCATGGCCTGCTGCACAGACCGGGGCACATCCTGCTTCTGAATTGCGAGTTTGGAAGCGAGAACCACAAGATAGAGGAGCAGTCCATCAATGGCGTGGGAAGCCCGCAGATCCCGGTGCAGGCTTGGAGAATCATAGATTTCCAAAACCTGCTCCAAATAACGCGCGAACCGGCCGGTTGTCTCCTCGTGAAACAGAAGCTGCCCCATTTTTTCATATTCTTCCGAATAATGTGCGGCAAGTGGGCCTTGAACATGAAGAACAGCGACCTTCCAATCTTCAACCGCTTCATAGTAATGTGGCTTACAACAGTTAATCAGCATTCCGTCACCGGGGTTTAGCGTTAGATTTTTCCCGCAGTATTCTACCGATCCGGTTCCTTCAAGGGTATAGAGTACCAGAAATGAGTGGAAATTCTGCCGCCGGGTATAGGAGCCTTTGCGGTAGTGGAAGATGGTAAATGCCTGCATATAGAACAGGTTTTCCTTTGCAAAATCTGTGATGGGGACCGGGCGGAAAGCGTCTGTACTGCCGACAATGTAAAACTCGGAGTTTGCCAAGTTTTCAGGATCATACTTCCCGCTTTTTAAGGTCGCATCAGATACCTGCCGGGATGTAACAGGTTGATTTGTTTCTGAATGGAGAAAGGATATGCCTTCAAACAAGGAAAAATCACCACCATTGAATATTATCTTTGACATTCATTATACCCGTATTACGATGGGTTTTCAATTGCAAATATAACAATATTTTATGATTTAGGAGGCAGATATGGAATTCAGAAAAGAAACAACACTTGCTGAGATTCTGGATCAGCCCTGCTTTGCTCAGATGGATGGACAGTTCATATCCAGTGCCATGGGAGACTGGTTTCAGGAGAAACGCCAGCTCACATTGGAACAGCTTCAGAAGCAAAATCCCACCTGGAACTGCGAGGACATCATCTATGGCCTCATCCGTTTGCAGGAGGTCGCAA
>JBJDYH010000339.1:1898-6303 GCA_051867135.1 Faecousia sp.
ACCTGGAACTGCGAGGACATCATCTATGGCCTCATCCGTTTGCAGGAGGTCGCAATGGGCGAAAAGCAGTATGTCTATCCGGTCAGGGATGGCGTCCATCTGATCCATCTTCCTGCAAAGGAAAAAAGGCATGAAACCTATGCAATTCTGAATGCCGGGGGCGCGTATGGCGCGGTCTGCACCATGGTGGAATCTCTGCCGGTTGCGGCCAAGCTCAACGAGTTGGGAATGGATTGTTTTTGCCTGAATTACAGCACTGCCAACAAGGCCAGCTTTCTGAAAGGACTGATGCCCGCTCCCTTGGACGACCTCTCAGCAGCATGGAATTTTATTAAGGAGCACGAAACCAAATTTCGTGTAAATGCCGAGAAGTACATTGTTGGGGGCTTTTCGGCAGGTGGTCACCTGAGTGCTATGTGGGGCACGCCCCACCGTGGTGCAAGAAGCTATGGAATTGTAAATCCAGAAGCCTTACTGCTGGCCTATCCGCTGATTGGACTGGAGAACATCCACGGATCGGCAGCAGCAATCATCAAAACCGGAATGCTTGGTATGGGCTTTGGGCAAAAGAAAGTGCTGGAATACACAGCCAGCCGTCATGTGGATGCACAATACCCTGCGGTATATCTGGTTCAGGCATTGGACGACGACACGGTTCCGGCACAGGATGCCAAAGATATGGAAGCTGCCCTGATGGCTGTGAATGTTCGGCATCAAATGGAACGTGTGGTATCCGGTGGACATGGCTTCGGCCTTGGAAGTGCCACACCGGCAGATGGTTGGGTAGAGCGGGCTTTCAGTTTTATGGAGGACAGGATATGAGAAACAGAATGGCTGTATCGGATCGTTCCGTCACGGAACGGGAAAGAAGCAATATCGCCATTTCCACGCAGATTGCACAGGAAGGAATCGTTCTTCTTGAAAATAAGGGCGTACTGCCTCTTAGTAAAAACGCGAAAACCATTGCCTTGTTCGGCAGCGGAGCCAGGCGCACTGTGAAGGGCGGCACCGGCTCCGGCGACGTGAACACAAGAGACTATGTGACCGTGGAACAGGGTTTGAAAAACGCTGGTTTTCAGATCGTAACGGATGCGTGGCTTTCCGCGCAGGAAACCGCCATGCTCCGGGCGAAGAAGGAATATGACGATCATATTCAGGAGCTTTCCCATCAGGGAATCAGCGTCGCGTTACTGACCATGATGGGTAAACCCTTCAAAGAACCGGAGTTCAGAGAAATTCAGACGGAGGAGCTTGCCTCGGCGGATGCAGCCATCTATGTCCTTGCCCGTAACTCCGGTGAGGGAGCGGACCGGAAGGTTGTCCCCGGTGATTACCTGTTGACTGATACGGAGCGCCGGGATATTGAACTGCTGGCAAAAACCTATGACCGCTTTGTGCTGTTGCTGAATGTGGGCGGCGTGGTGGACATCGAGTGTGTCCGGGAAATGCCCGGAGCGGTAGTGCTGATGAGCCAGGGCGGCAGCGGCTGCGGAGACGCTGTTGCGAAAGTCCTGACCGGTGAAGTGAATCCCAGCGGCAGGCTGACCGCCACCTGGGCAAAGCGGTATGCCGATTATCCCTTTGCCGCCGACTACTGCGCGGAGCCGGACGATGCGGTATATAAGGAAGGGATTTTCGTCGGCTATCGCTGGTTTGACAGTTTATGTCTACAGCCCCGCTATCCCTTTGGCTATGGTCTGTCCTATACGGAGTTTGCGTGGAATACGCAGCGTGTTACCGTTCAGGGTGACCAGGTAACTGTGACGGTTTCCGTCACCAACACAGGAAGCGTCCCCGGTAAAGAAGTGGTGCAAATTTTTGCTTCTCAGCCCCAAACGGAGCTGCCCAAGGCGGCCAAAGTATTGGCTGGCTTCCACAAGACAGACCTGATTCTCTCCGGAGCAACAGAAACGGTCAAGGTATCGTTCCCGGTACAGCAGCTTGCTTCTTATGATGCGAGTAAGAGCGCATGGGTGTTGGAACAGGGAGAATACGGGATCTATGTCGGCAGGCACAGTGGTCATACGGAATTGGTGGCCGCCCTTACGCTGGACAAAACCGTTGTGACGGAGCGGTGCAAAGCCCTGTTCCGGCAGGAACAGGTGGACGAGATTGTACCCAAAATCGCCCCAGTGACTTATGAATGCCCGAAAGTGCCGGTGGATGTCAAAGCATTGGAAACGGTGGAACATACCTATACTGAGAAGTACAGCCCACTTTCGGTTCCGGAAAAAGCGGTAACATTCCAGAATGTTGTGTCAGGAGCCGCGACAGCCGAAGAACTGGTCGGGCAGATGACTGCCGATGAGCTGGCTCTGCTCTGCATCGGTGCTGCCCGGGTCAGCTTTACCGATTTCTCTGTGATCGGCAATGCTTCCAAATCCATTCCGGGAGCGGCGGGTGACACAACAGACCGTCTTTCCCATTATGGCCTGCCCCAGTGTGCCATGGCGGACGGCCCTGCCGGGATTCGTGTCAACCCCAAGGTTTATCAGCGGGGAGACACCTACATTAACAATGTGGATGAAGACCCCATTCTGGGTAAGGTGCTGCCGCCGGAGCTGCGCAAGGTGGATCTGAGCGGAACAGAGGTCAAATATCAGTATTGTACCGCACTGCCCGTAGCCGTGCAAATTGCCCAGACATGGAATCCAAAACTTGCGGAGCTGGCCGGTGATGTGGCCGGTTCCGAGATGGACGAACTGGGAATCGATCTCTGGCTTGCTCCGGGCATGAACATTCATCGAAATCCGCTGTGCGGACGAAACTTCGAGTATTACTCGGAAGATCCGTACCTGTCCGGTGTTTTTGCTGCCGCAGTCACCCGCGGTGTACAGAAGCACCCCGGAAAAGGCACCTGCATCAAGCATCTGGCTGTCAACAATCAGGAGACAAACCGCTCCACCTCCAATTCTCATGTTTCCGAACGGGCACTCCGGGAGATTTACCTGAAAGGCTTTGAAATCTGTGTAAAGGAAGCCCAGCCGCTTTCTGCCATGACATCGATGAACTTACTGAACGGCATACACACAGCCAATGATCCGGATCTGCTCATCCATGCACTCCGTGACGAATGGGGCTTTGAGGGAATCGTAATGACGGATTGGGGCGTTACCGGGAGCTTTGTCAATATTGGGGAGAAGCGCAAATATGGCCCAGCAACGCCTATCGGCTGTATTCTGGCAGGGAACGATCTGATCATGCCCGGGACCAAGTTTGATGAGGATACGCTTTTGGCGGCAGCTCAGGACGGCAGCCTGCCCATCCCCAATCTTCAGGACTGCGCGGTTCGTATTGTGAAACTGTTGGTTAAGTGTTGGCCCGGCATGGAAGGATGAGAAAATGGAAATCTACGCAGTAAAAATGGGTGGTCTGAATGACCCTGTTGGATTTGACTTTACGCCGCTTCTGTGTTCTTGGAAGGTTCGCGGAAATACCGGGAAAAAGCAGCAATGGGCCGGAATTCAGGTTGCTTCCGACAAAGCCCTTTCCGGTATTCTCTGGGAGAAAGAGGGCAGCCTGAACAGTCTGGGTGAGGTGCTGGATTTGCCCTTGCAGCCGTATACCCGGTACTACTATCAGATCACCGTCCGCAGCGATGCGGGAGAGGAAGCAAAAAGCAATATCCACTTTTTTGAGACTGCCAAGCTGAGTGAGCCGTGGCAGGCGAAGTGGATCGGTGTCCAGGGGGATGGCACCCATCCCGAATTTTTTAAGGCGTTTGCACTCAAAAAGGATGTGCGGTCCGCAAGACTTTATATCTGCGGGCTTGGCATCTTTGAGGCATCCATCAATGGGCAGAAAGCAGGCAATGATCTTCTTGCTCCCTTTATCAACGACTACGAGGAGCACTATCAGTATTGTACCTACGATGTGACGGATCTGCTGAAAGAGCAGAATGAACTCTCTGTTCTGCTGGGTGACGGCTGGTACAGAGGCCATTTTGGCTTGGGCGAACCCACGCATTATGACCGCCCTCTGGCGCTGATTGCGGAGCTGCGCATCGTATATTCTGATGGTTCCGTCGAAACAATCTGCACCGATGAATCCTGGCGGTACCGCCGCAGCTTCACAACGCTTTCTGATATTTATAACGGCGAAGCCCAGGATCATACCCTGCCGTTGGGTGACTGGCAAAGCGCGGTTGTCATCAATGCGCCCGGTAAACTGTGTGAGCGGTATTCTCCGCCGCTGCACTATATGGAATCCTTTCCGGTGAAAGAGGTCGTTCATACCCCTGCCGGGGAAACCGTTCTGGATTTTGGCCAGAACTTCGCCGGTCATGTGGTGTGTACGCAGGAGCTTCCCGTGGGAACCACCATGATTCTGGAATTTGGCGAAGTATTGCAGAACGGTAATTTCTATCATGACAATTACCGCAACGCCGAATCCAAATTCACCTATG
>JBJDYH010000340.1:0-26408 GCA_051867135.1 Faecousia sp.
TCTGAGCCATGGGGCCGTCGGTAGCAGCGATAACCAGGATAGCGCCGTCCATCTGGGCAGCACCGGTGATCATGTTCTTGATATAGTCGGCGTGGCCCGGGCAGTCAACGTGAGCATAGTGACGGGCGTCGGTCTGATACTCAACGTGAGCGGTGTTGATCGTGATACCACGAGCCTTCTCCTCGGGAGCCTTATCGATGGAAGCGTAGTCCTCGAACTCGGCGAAGCCCTGCATGGACAGGTACTTGGTGATAGCTGCGGTCAGAGTGGTCTTGCCGTGGTCAACGTGGCCGATGGTACCAATGTTGACATGGGGCTTGTTCTTAATGAACTTCTGCTTTGCCATTTTGGAATTCCTCCTGTTAATGAATGAAATTAATGAATTTTTAAAATAAGCAATCTTGCGCTCATACAGTCATTGTACTACAGTTCCCGCAGAAACACAAGAAGAATTTTTGGGATTTCCCCAGAAATTCGCATATTTTCCATCGTTTTCCCGAAGCTCGGCTCCGGGAAAACGGATTTGGAAAGAAATTAGTCCTTGGCGCGAGCCTTGATGATCTCTTCGGTCTTGGACTTGGGCAGCTCGGTGTTGTGGCTGGGCTCCATGGAGTAGTTGCCACGGCCCTGAGTCTTGGAACGCAGGTCGGTAGCATAGCCGAACATCTCGCTCAGGGGCACATTCGCGTCAACCTGAACGCTGCCGGTACGGGTAATCTGACCCAGAATGTTGCCGCGGCGAGCGGTAATGTCGCCGATCACGACACCCATATACTCATCGGGAACATTCACGGATACCTTCATGATGGGCTCCAGAATGGCGGGGTCTGCCTTTCTGCAGGCCTCCTTGAAGGCCATGGAACCGGCAATCTTAAATGCCATTTCGGAGGAGTCAACCTCGTGGTAGGAACCGTCGAACAGGGTAACCTTTACATCCACAACGGGGTAGCCTGCCAGAACACCGGCGGCCATAGCACCCTGAATACCGGCATCGACAGCGGGGATATATTCCTTGGGGATCGCGCCGCCGACAACCGCATTGATGAACTCATAGCCCTTACCGGGCTCGTTGGGCTCCACACGAATCTTAACATGACCGTACTGGCCCTTACCGCCGGACTGACGAGCGTACTTGGTATCCTGCTCAACGGACTTGCGGATGGTTTCCTTGTAAGAAACCTGAGGCGCGCCGACATTGGCTTCTACCTTGAACTCACGGAGCAGACGGTCAACGATGATCTCCAGATGGAGCTCACCCATACCGGCGATGATGGTCTGGCCGGTTTCCTGATTGGTGTAGGTGCGGAAGGTGGGGTCTTCTTCGGCAAGCTTTGCCAGAGCGATACCCATCTTCTCCTGACCGGCCTTGGTCTTGGGCTCGATGGCGACCTCGATAACAGGCTCGGGGAACACCATGGACTCCAGAATAATGGGATGCTCCTCATCACAGAAGGTGTCACCGGTGGTGGTGTTCTTCACACCCACGGCGGCAGCGATATCGCCGGCATATACCATGTCGATATCTTCTCTGTGGTTGGAGTGCATCTGCAGGATACGGCCCAGACGCTCCTTGGTGCCCTTGGTGCAGTTCAGGACGGTAGTGCCCTTGGTCAGCGTACCGGAGTACACACGGAAGTAGCACAGCTTACCGACATAGGGGTCGGTAGCAATCTTGAAAGCCAGAGCGGAGAAAGGAGCCTCGTCGGAAGCGGGACGGAAGTCCTCTTCCTCGGTCTCGGGGTTGATGCCCTTGATGCCCTTCTTATCCAAGGGGCTGGGCATGAAGTCTACAACGGCATCCAGCACCTGCTGTACGCCCTTGTTCTTATAAGAAGTACCGCAGACAACGGGAACCATCTCGTTGGCAATGGTGGCCTTACGGATAACGGCCTTGATCATGTCAACGGGAACTTCCTCGCCTTCCAGATACATCATAGCGATGTCGTCGTCGAAAACAGAGACGGCATCCATCAGCTTTTCACGGTACTCGTTGGCGAGATCTACCATATCCTCGGGGATTTCCTCGGTACGGACATCTACGCCCTTATCATCATAGAAGATGTTCGCCTTCATGGTGATCAGGTCGATATTGCCCTTGAAGAAAGCCTCGGAACCGATGGGGAGCTGGATGGCCACAGCGTTGCACTTCAGGCGCTCGTCAATCATCTTGAGAACGCGGTAGAAGTCAGCGCCCATAATGTCCATCTTGTTGACATAGATCATACGGGGGACCTTGTACTCGTCGGCCTGACGCCAAACGGTCTCGGTCTGGGGCTCGACACCGCCCTTAGCGCAAAGAACGGTAACAGCACCGTCCAGAACACGAAGGCTGCGCTCAACTTCCACAGTGAAGTCCACGTGGCCCGGGGTGTCGATGATGTTCAGGCGGCAACCCTTCCAGAAACAGGTGGTTGCGGCGGAAGTAATGGTAATACCACGCTCCTGCTCCTGAACCATCCAGTCCATGGTGGCAGAGCCGTCATGGGTCTCACCGATTTTGTAGTTCTTACCGGTGTAGAACAGGATACGCTCGGTAGTGGTGGTCTTACCGGCATCGATGTGCGCCATGATGCCAAAGTTTCTGGTGTTTTCCAGAGAATACTGTCTAGCCATTGATGCAAATCTCCTTGCTTACCAACGGAAATGGGCGAATGCCTTGTTGGCTTCGGCCATCTTGTGGACATCGTCACGCTTCTTCACAGATGCGCCGGTGTTGTTGGCAGCGTCCATAATTTCGGCAGCCAGACGCTCACGCATGGTGTTCTCGCTGCGGCTGCGGCTGTAAGTGGTGAGCCAACGCAGACCCAGGGTCTGACGGCGGTCAGCACGGACTTCGATGGGCACCTGATAGGTAGCACCACCAACACGGCGAGCCTTCAGCTCCACAGCGGGCATCACATTTTCCATAGCCTGCTGGAAGACTTCCAGGCCGTTCTTGCCGGTCTTGTTCTCGACAATTTCAAAAGCACCATAAACGACCTTCTGGGCAACACCCTTCTTGCCGTCGAGCATGATGCTGTTTACGAGCTTGGTAACCAGAACGGAGTTATACTGAGGATCGGGCAGAACCTCTCTCTTGGGAACATTACCTCTTCTGGGCACTTTGCTTCCCTCCTTCATAATATAATGATTTCATCGGTACTCGAAAGTGTGACTTTCGTTGTGCCTGGCCAGAGGTTTCATCTATCAATAAAACCATCTTGGCAAGGCGAAGCCTTGCGAAAGGGCTTGGAATAAAGTCAAATTTGGTTTTGGCGGAAAGAATTACTTCTTCTTACCGGCCTTGGGACGCTTCGCGCCGTACTTGGAGCGGGACTGCATCCGGTTCTGCACGCCCTGGGTATCCAGAGTGCCGCGGATGATGTGGTAACGAACGCCGGGCAGGTCCTTGACACGGCCGCCGCGGATCAGCACCACGGAGTGCTCCTGCAGGTTATGGCCGACACCGGGGATATAAGCGGAAACTTCCATACCGTTGGTCAGACGCACACGGGCGATCTTACGCAGTGCGGAGTTGGGCTTCTTGGGGGTGGTGGTACGGACAGCAGTGCAGACACCGCGCTTCTGGGGGGAGGGCAGATTGGTAGCCTTGTTCTCCAGAGTGTTCAGACCTCTCTGCAGAGCAGGAGCGGTGGACTTGTAGGTGACCTGCTGGCGGCCATGTCTAACGAGCTGATTAAAAGTAGGCATTAATCGTTCTCCTTTCTTTTGTTCTCGCCATTCGGCGGGTTATATATTCTACGGATACTTCCGGTAGAATCAACGAACTGCCGCAGCGGCGGCGGCCCCAACCTCAATGCCGCAGGCCTTTCCTAAGTCCTGCATGGTTGCGACCCAAGTAAGCTCCACATGGGCTTCCCGGCAGAGGTTCTCAATAGGCTCGGTGATGGCGGGATCGGCGTTGCAAGCCAAGTAAACCCGCTGGGCACGACCGGCGTTTAACGCCTTTCGAATCTGCTTCGCACCCACTACGATTTTGCCTTGGTCTATGTCAATCAAGTTCTCACCGTCCGATTTTTGCGCATATTTTTGAGTGTCCATACGGTTAAATATTATACGCATTTTTGTAGAAAAGTCAACAAATATTTCTGAATTATTCTGAAAAAATGCTTACCGACTTTTCTCAGGAAAACGACAAATTGGAATTTACCGGGGTGTGGGTTGGGTGAATGTAGGGGGCGATGCCCACATCGCCCCGCAGGACACAGAACAATGCTTCTACGGAAGTGCGGCGAATCCGTAACACCCCAACGGGCCGATGTGGGCATCGGCCCCTACGCGCATTATTATAGTGCGGCGCTAAATTCCAATTTATCAAGTAGCTGAGAAAAGCCGATATGCATACTTAAAAATTCAGGGCGGCGGAAGCTGTCCGTCGCCCTGCAAAAAAGGAAGAAAATGGAGTGGATTTTAGTCTAGGAAGTCCGCGGGGTCCACATTTTCGCCGTTACAGGTAACGGAAAAATGCAGATGGTCGCCGATGGCGCTTTCCAGCAGCGCGGAATTGCCTACCGCGCCGATCACCTCGCCGCACGCCACCTTGTCTCCTACCTTAACGGCTACATCTTCGGAAAGGCTGGCGTAGCGGGTCTGATAACCGCCGGAGTGGCTGATGACCACGGTGTAGCCCATGGTATCATCCTGATACACCGTGTATACCTCCCCTGCCGCGGCGGCGCATACCTTTGTTCCCGCTTCCGCGGCAATGTCCACACCGTTGTGCACCCGCCAATCCCGGGTGGTGGCGTTATAGGTCAGGCAGTCCATAGCATAGGGTGCTACAGTCTCCCCGCTTACAGGAGAAACGGTCTTGGCAGGCTTGCTGCCCTGACCTTGGGTAGCACCCGGGGTGGTAGTATCCGGCTGGGTTGCGCCGGGAGTGGTCTGCACCGGCTGGGTAGGCCGGGCAATGACATCTTCATCTCTTCCGGGCAAAGTGGCCGCCGCGGATACATCCGGGCCGTTTACATCTTCCGTCTTATTGGCAGTTCGGTAGTACATATAGCCGCTGACCCCAATGGCAACCGCGCACAGGATCAGGGCTATGTAGTAGCCCCTGCTGCTCATAAATTTTTTGAAGTTTTCCATATTGTTTTTGCTCATTATAAGCACCTCCGAAGTCCATTATTGCCAGGATTTCGGAAAATAAACATTTTATGGAAAATTTATATTGCAATAGGATTATCGGTTTCATCGCCAATCAATAAATTGATATTTGACGGCGCACCCCTTGTAGGGGCCGGTCTTGACCGGCCCGAAACCTGAAACCTACTGCCGCAGTAAACCGGGTGCAACGGGCGGGTCAAGACCCGCCCCTACAATTAGGCTGCAATTCACCGACAAATTCCAATTTACCGTTTTCTGTGAGAAAAGCATTTATTGCAAAAACCGCACCGGTTTCTCCGGTGCGGTCATGTTGTTATTTGCGGGTTTTCTTCTTAATTTTTCTTACAAAGCTGTTTACGGCGAAGGCAATGCCTGCAATGCCCAAAGCGCCCAGAACAATCAGGAAGATAATATCCTCCGTTCTGCTTTCGGTGCCGGTGTCGGTACTGCGCACCTCCATAAAGAGCTGATCCATCTCCCGGGAGACTTCCTCAGGCAGGAAATCAAAGGCGGTGCCCTTTTCCTGAATCTCCTTGCTGGGATAAACAACCTCGCTCTCGGCAAGGTAGTCCTCCATATAGTTTTTGGCCTCGCTAACGGGGGAAGCGTAGCAGATATAGTCCATATTGGCGCCGGAGATCTCCGGGTCTGTCAGGAAGTTGATGAACCGCTCGGCAGCTTCCTTCTCTCTGGCGCAGGCGGGGATGCACATGGCATCGGTAAACAGGTTAAAGCCCTGTTCCTCCGGCAGGTAGAAGGCAAGGTCGGGGTTGGCATCCATCATCAGCATGCAGTCGCCGGCGTAGTAGGCGGCGATCCATGCTTCCTCATTTTCCATGGTGGAGTAGATTTGATCCATGACATACTGCTGAACAACAGGTTTCTGCTCCTTCAGCTTTTCCACGCAGGCCAAAAGCTCGTCATGGTCTGTGGTGTTCACATCGTAGCCCAGCAGGTACTGGGCAATACCAAAGGCATCCCGGGCGTTGTCGATCATCAGAATCTTGTCGGCATACTTCTCGTTCCAAAGAAGCTCCCAGCCGGTAACATCGGCTTCATCCACATACTTGGTATTGTACAGGATGCCTACCGTACCCCAGGTATAGGGAACGGAATACTTGTTCTCCGGGTCATAGGAGGGGTTCTTGAAGTTGTCGTCCACATACTGATAATTGGGAATGTTGTCAAAGTCCAGCTCTAGAAGCATTCCTTCGTCAATCATGCGGGCAATCATATAGTCGGAGGGGATGATGACATCCACCGTTATGCCGCCGTTTTTCAGCTTGGAATAGAGAGCCTCGTTAGAGTCGTAGGTGCTGTAGCGCACATCGATGTCCGGGTTCCGCCGCTCAAACTCCGCAATGATGTCCAAAGTTTCGTCGCTGCCGTCGGCAATGTTCATGCCCCAGTTGTACACATTGAGCACGGTCTTGTCCTGACGGGTCATGCCGATAAAAGAGCCAAGGCCAATCACAACGGCCAGCGCGGCCACAGCGGCGCAAACACGCTTGAAAATGCGCATACCCTTGCCGGAAGAAACCGCCCGCTTGCTACGCTTCTGTTTGTCAGAGCGAAGCTGCATCAGGTTCATAGCAACCATCAGGCCAAAAATCAGCAGGAACAGCAAAGTGAACATGGCGTAGATTTTCGGAGGGATCGCCTTGCGGGTGTAGGTATAAATCTCCACCGGGAGGGTCACGAAATCAAAGCCAATGACAAAGTAGCTGATCACGAAGTCGTCCAAGCTCATGGTAAAGGCCATGATGCCGCCGGTAACGATGCCGGGCATAATTTCCGGCAGGGTCACCTTAAAGAAGGACTGCATAGGGGTGCAGCCCAAGTCCATAGCCGCATCCGTCAGGGAAGAATCCATCTGGTGCAGCTTGGGCATAACATTGAGAATCACATAGGGCAGGCCAAAGGTAACATGGGCGATGAGCAATGTACCAAAGTTCAGGCTGTTGGCATTGCCCAGCATTTTGCTGCCCACAAACACAAAGAGCAGGGACAGGCTGATACCGGTAACGATATCCGGGTTGGTCATGGGAATGTTGGTCAGGCTCATAACAGCCTTACGCATTCTGGGCTTCAGGTTGTGAATACCCACCGCCGCCACGGTGCCAAGGCCCACGCAGATCAGGGTGGACAGCACGGCAATCAGCAAGGAGTTGCCCAGCAGCGCCAGCAGGTCTTTATCCCGGAAAAGCTCGGCGTACTGGTGCAGGGTAAAGCCTTCAAACACCGTAATATTGTTGCCGGTATTGAAGGATGCTACAATCAGCACCGCCATGGGGATATACAGGAAAACAAAAATCAGGACGGTAAAAATGCGGTTTGTCCGTTTCATACTACCACACCGCCTTCCTCGTCATCCCCGCCGAAGCGGTTCATAATGCCGGTACATACAAACACCAGCACCATGAGAACCAGGCTGAGAGCCGCGCCCAAATTCATGTTGTTGCCCTTGAAGAAGCGCTCGATGACGTCACCAATCAGGCTGGTATCGGCGCTGCCCAGCTTCTGGGAGATATAGAAGGTAGAAACCGCAGGCACAAATACCATGGTAATGCCGGTAAAGATGCCGGGCATGGAAAGAGGCAGCGTTACCTTCTGGAATACCTGCAAGGGGGTGCAGCCCAAATCCTCCGCGGCCTCAATGAGGCGGTGGTCGATTTTTACGATGGTGGAATACAGGGGCAGAATCATATAGGGCAGGTAGTTATAGACCATACCCATAATGACCGCGCCGGAAGTACGCACCATGCGCGCTCTGGGCAAGCCAATCAAAGCGAGAAAGTTGTTGATAATGCCGGTATCGTCCAGCAGGCCCTTCCAAGCCAGCGTGCGCAACAGAAAGCTCATGCACATGGGAAGCATAACCAGCATATAGAGCATCTTCTGGGCCACCTTACCCCGCTGGGCAATGTAGTAAGCTACGGGATAGCCCAGCAGCAGGCAAATCAGAGCGGAAACAATGCTGTACCCCACGGAGCGCCCCAGCACAGGCATATACAGGCGAAGCTGGGTCAGGTTGTCCAGAGTAAATGCGCCGGTAACCGGGTCGGTCACGGCGTAGTAGCCCACCACGCCCAAAGGAATCAGGGTAAACGCCAGCATCCACAGAATATAGGGGGTGCTGAGCAAAAGCGCGTTATTCTTCTTCATCCCCGGCATCCTCCGTCAACTCGTCGTACTCAGCAGAGTAAGAGCTGTAGTCGCCAAACATACCGGAATACTCGCTCTTTTTCATGATGTGGATATCCTCAGGGTTCAGCCGAATGCCGATGGTGCTGCCTACGGCGCAGTGATCCGTAGACTGAATGAGCCACTTGAAGCCACGGAATTCCACAATAATATCGTAGTTGAGGCCCTTGAAGGTAATGCCGGTGACCGTACCTACCAGATGGCCCTGGGAAGCGGGCACAATGTCGATATCCTCAGGGCGGATAACCACATCCACAGGCTCATTGGGCGCAAAGCCCTTGTCTACACATTGGAAAGTGCGGCCGAAGAAGCGCACCTTGTAGTCTTCCAGCATAACGCCGTCGAGAATGTTGCTCTCGCCGATGAAGTCTGCCACAAAGGCGTTTTTTGGCTCGTTATATATATCCTCAGGCTTGCCGATCTGCTGAATACGGCCCTTGTCCATCACCACAACGGTATCGGACATGGAAAGGGCTTCTTCCTGATCGTGGGTAACATACACAAAGGTGATACCCGATGCCTGCTGGATACGCTTCAGCTCGTTCTGCATATCCTTGCGCAGGCGCAAGTCCAGAGCCCCCAGAGGTTCGTCCAGAAGCAGCACCTTGGGACGGTTTACCAGCGCGCGGGCGATGGCCACACGCTGCTGCTGACCGCCGGAGAGCGCGTCGATGCGTCGGTTTTCGTAGCCCCGCAGGCCTACGATACCCAGCATTTCATGCACCCGCTCATGGATCTCCGCCTTGGGCAGCTTGGCTACCCGAAGGCCAAAGGCGATGTTGTCGAACACATCCAGATGCGGGAACAGAGCATAGCGCTGGAAAACGGTGTTTACCTGACGCTTGTAAGGCGGCACATTGCCGATGCTCTCACCATCAAAAAGCACTTCGCCGGAGGTAGGCGTTAAAAAGCCGCCGATCAGGCGCAGTGTGGTGGTTTTGCCGCAGCCGGAGGGGCCCAGCAGGGTTAAAAATTCATGGTCGTTGATGTAAAGATTGATACTGTCGAGAATGCGTTCCCCGTCGAACTCCATGACAAGGTCACGAAGTCGGATGAGTTCTTTGGACATTATCCTCCCCCATTTCTTTGAAAATTTGCGTCAATACGACAAATATAGATATACAGCAAATTTGCCGGAATGTCAACGAAAAATAGCATATTTTTGGGAAGCTCTGATGAAATCGGCAAGAGCTGGGGGCGAAAGATTTTGGCTCAGCCGAAAGTTCTAAAAACGGAGGAATACTTTGTGTATTTCCCATTTTTGCAGCTGCACGGATGTGGCAAAAGATTCGCCCTCCAGCCGAAGACGATTTATTCAGAGCCTCCTTAGGCTATTGTTCCCCAATAGGTGAACGGATAGCCGCCACACAGAGAAAAAGACCCTTTTCCCGAGGCATAAAGCCATGGGAAAAGGGTCATATTTTTGTGCTTATGGGCTTGCCTCAGCAAAGCGATAAATTGGACTTTGGCGATGCACTGCAGCATTATTGTAGGGGCGGGTCTTGACCCGCCCGTTGCACCCGGTTTCCTGCGGCAGTGGGTTTCAGGTTTCGGGCCGGTCTTGACCGGCCCCTACAGAGATGCGGCGTCAAATTCCAATTTTGCATATTTCCGGCAACCCGGTATGGGTATTGTTTATTCCTCCAGCAGGCCGGCCTTGGTCAGGTCGGCAAGGAAGGCTTCCATATCGGCCTTGGCGGTAGCTTCGTCGATATCAAACTCCTGCAAAAGATTCTCCAAAATAGCTTGGGGGGTAGTGTTTTCTTTCAGGCAGTCACAAACGGCAGCGCCTACGGCATTGGTAGTGACCATGCCGGAAAACTGGAGCGCCCCGGCACCCATGGGAACCAGAATGTACTCCCCGGCAATATTTCTAACCGCAAACTCATATTTCAGCTTCATATTCTTTACCTCTCGTAGATGGAAGGCAGCAAAGTCTGCTCAATATAGGGTTCCAGGCTCTCAAGGCTGAGCTGGACAGCACCGGAAGCGATAGAGGCATCCACCTCGTCATAGGTGTTGTAGCCAATGCCGGAAGCTTTCAAATCTCGGGTAGCAGCGGTGTCCCGCTCCTGATCCAGAGGGGTGGACAGAATCCAAATATCCCTGCCCTCGTTGGTAATATGAATCACAACGCCTTTGGAGTCCATCTTCTTCTCAAAGGCGGTTTCGGACAGGGCATACACTCCCTGAATTTCACACTCCGGGTACATCAGCATGGTAGTAACCTGCACAGAAGCGGCGGCCAGCCATTGCTCATAGGTGCCCTCAATGCGGTCCTGGGGGACAATGGGATTGGTATCCACAGGAATGGTAATCCCGGTGGTTGCGGGAGTGGTCTGGGATTCTGTGGTAGTCGCAGGAGTGGTTTCCGTCAGGGTCGTCTGTGACGGAGAATCGTTTTCCTTCTTGCAGGCTGCCATAGAAAGAACCATAACCAGCATCAGACACAGTGCCAAAGCTCTAGTTTTCATTGTTTATTCTCTCCAATTCTGTGTGGATTGCATTCTGAATACACCTTGCCACGCTGCATAGGTAGGGGGCTTTTTGATTGGCATCCCCGGTCTCCGCTACCATCATGGCAACGCAGGGGTGGCAAATCTCCTTTCGGGGGCAGCCCTTGCAGCCGGACATGACCGGGGTAGTCAGCACAGCCTCATTCAGCCGTTTCCAGCAGGCGGCGAAGTCATCCTCAAAGGGATGCTCTATCCGGGGGAAGCTCATCATGCCGCAGGCGGTCATGGCGCCGTCCCAGCTTACCCAAAAGCTGCTGCGGCCTGCCCGGCATTTCATAAAGTCCGGCTCCAGACTGGCACCCCAGTCGTCTTCCGAATCCTGGGTGCCGATTTTGGATTTTCTCTCCAGCCAGTCCCGGTACACTTCATCGCTGCTGGTGCATCGGGCATAGCGCATAAATAGGGCTGCGCTTTCCTCCGGGGTAAAGCGGGAATCGGTTTGTTCCGCCTCCCGGCGAACCGGGGGAAACATATAGGTAGCTACCCGGGTATTGATGCCGTAGCCATGGCCGATTTTCACGATTTGCTCCAAATCGTCCCCGTTCTCGGGAATCATGCTGCTGTTCATCACCACAGGGATTTTCGCTTCCAGCAGCATTTCGATTGCCTTGATTGCCCGGTGGCAGCCGTCAGAATTTCCGCTAATCCGGCTGTAAGTTTCCGGGCTTGCGCCGTAGAGGGTAATGTTGATACGGCTGGGGGCGTAGTCTTTCAGCCAGGCAACGGTTTGCTCATCAATCATAGTACCGTTGGAATTGATGGACAGCACAAAACCCATTTTGTGAAGCTCTGTATACAGCTCCTTGAAGCCGGGGTATAAGAAAGGCTCTCCCCCGGTAAGCAGCAGATAGAGCATACCCGCGTCTTTGCATTTTTTCGCCAGCTCTAGCCATTCCTCCGCCGTTTTCAGGCGCTTGCCCTCGGCATCAATTTGGGCAGGGGTTTTGCGGACATAGCACATTTTGCAGCGGAAGTTACAAACCGGGCTTAGCTCAAAAGTACCGCCCAGCGGAATATGATTCCGAGCCGCTTTGGCATATAGATAATCGGTTAAGGTATTCATGGGTTTTCCTCCAAAAAGCGGCGCAGGGTATATACGGCATCCTCGTCCGGGCGGCAGGAAAAGCGGTAGATGGGGATAGAACCCAGCCATTTTTCCGCCAAATCCATGGCAAGGCGGGTTTCCTCGGCTTCCCATGCGTTGATCACCATGCCGGAAAGGCAGGCACGGAACTTCTCCCCGGGGGTCATGGGAAGCACCCGGTTCTCCTTCCCCTGCTCCAGCACGATGATTGCCCGGATGGGCAGGGTTCGGTTCACACAAATGCCGGAAGAACCGCAGGCTGGATAGCCGTAGGCATGATAACGCCCGTTTTTCAAAGCGATCGCCACCCGGTCGCCGTTGATAATCTCCGCTCCGTCGTACTTTTCCCAAAGCTCCGCCTGCGTGGACTTTCCCGTTTCCGAGGGGGCGGCAAAGAGCAGCGCTTCGCCGCCGATATCAATATAGGATGCGTGAAAAACCGCTTTGCCAAGCTGCAAAAACAGCTTATGCAGGCCGGTAATGCCCAAAATCCAGTCAAAATTCAGCGGAAGCTGAGTTTTTATTGCGGGGTTGAATAAATAAGCGTTCTCCCCTGCCAAATTCAGGCTGTGGTAAGGCACGGCGTAGGCATTTTTTAAGTATGCCCAATGGTAAACATAGTACCGCTCCCCTGCCCCCTGGTAAATCTCACAAAAATCTTGTTCCTTGACCTTTGGCAAGGCTGTAATATCCCCCAGCTCACGAAAAACGCCGGCCATAGAGATTTTTTCCTTGGACACAGGACAATCCGATAAAAATGCCCGGGAATATTCCCCGACTTTAGGGGTATAATCCGCTTCCCGCCAGCAAATATCCGTATCCGCTATGGTAAAGGTAAGCATACTCTCCCCCCTGTTTCAGAATTGCAAATTGGATTGCAATACATTCGGCGAAAGACTTTTTGGGAAAGCCTTTCGCCCAAAGTATTGTTTTTACAACACAGCGGGGGCTTGCGCCCCCGCTGGTTATTTGGAAAACTGGAATTCTTAGCTTGTTGCGTATGAGGCACTACCGGAAGGCCCTTGATAGCAGAACTCCGGGTCTAGCGTAATATCTACATAACCCGCTTCTGCACATTGGGCACCAAAGAAAGCTACTGCCCCATCATCAATCGGAACACAGTCTTGAATACCTTGATTTAGCCGTACCACATTATTGCATGCACCAGCCAAGGCCGCAACCAACTGGAAGGACTCAAGTGCCAGATAAGGCTTTACATATTCCTTTTTCATAACCTTTATACCTCCTTAGTTAGTTTCAGCCGTAGTCCGGTTTCGAACATCCACGGTAATAATCAAGGGCAATTCGTGTTCGTATCCATCGTAGCCAATGCCGATAATGGTAATATTTTGTACGCCTACATTGCTGAACATAATAGGAATAGTCCAAGTGCGTTGGCCCTCTTCACCATCCTGATAACTGACACTGGGAGTAATGTCTACACCAGACGCATCCAAAATCTTAATTCTATCTGCACCCTTACCGGTAACCACTGTCAGAGTAGTGGATTCCATGGTATACGCAACATTTATATCGTTTCCGTCCTCATCTGTCTCTACGGTAGCAGTTTTAGCACTTACAACCTTAGCAGAAGACTGCAGGATATCCGGAGCAAGTTCGCCAACTTCAGTATCGACTACAGCTTCTACAGAGCTTACATTATCGGTACCATAGCCAACCTTCAGGTCGGTAACGGACAGGATGCTTTCACCCATGCTGGTAATAACGACGGTAAACTCATTGGAATCCTCCGTCAAGAAAGCTTCTATGTTCTCTGTACCCAGCAGGCTGTAGAACATAGCGGTGGAAGTGCCGATTTCGTATGTTGCGGGAGTTGTGTCCGTTTCACCGGACTTGAGGACATAGATTACAGCCTTTGCAGAAGTTCCGCCGACAGACTTCAACCCGATATCCAGGGATGCAGGAAGATTGTTGCGATCACTTACTTTCAGCTTGAAGGCCACGGCCTGGTTTTTACTCAGGTAGACCTCGTTGTTGGGGCCGATCTTATCGTAGTTACTGAAATTGGAGTTGCCCTCCAGCTTGTCGTTACCATCGATATAGACAGCGCCGTTAACACCACTTACAGAGATACCACCAAAATTGGTATTATTCAGCAGAATATCTCGGATTTCGGTAATCTGGGGCTTGGACTCTCCGGCTTCCTTATACAGGTCGCCTACGGTAACATCTACGGGGTTGCCATCAACGGTCTTGCTTCCAACCACTTCGGTTTCCAGAGCGCCGCCGTAGACAACGATGGCATCCAGATAGAACTCACCGCCGTACAAGCTGGATTCGCAATAGACTTCAATCTTTGCCGTGTAGGTGTCGTAAGGCAGACCTTCAACGCTGATAACAGGAATCTGGTACAGCTCGTCAATGCCCTTGTTAAGCACAGAAACTGTCTTTGTCTTACCGGTATTCTTGCCGGTGAGGGTCAGTTTAATCAAGCCCTGCTTCACGCCGGTGCGGCTTATAATGTCGATGCCCGTACCGGTGAAGGTGAACTCTACTTTACTCTTATCCTTTGCGCTGCCGCTCTGGTTGTTGACGAACAGGGAATCGCCGCCGGAGAGGTTGACGCAGCCTTCGTAGCTGGAATCAAAGCCGTAACCGGTGTTTTCGTTGCTCTGGTTGCCATTGGCAGCGGTGCCGCCGGTGGCTGTAAGCCAGGTGCCGTTGTTGGTGGCATCTGTGGTAGTAAAGGCACCTGCCATATTGCCGGTAGTCTCATAGTGCACGATGGTGGCGGGAACTACATTGACCTGCTTATACAAGTAGTTGTAGTCCATCGTACCATCCACAATGGGATTACCGTTTTCATCGACAGGAGTACCTGCGAACTTGAATACGGCGAATACATTGTCGGTACCGGTCAACGGAGCCTTGGGCGTAAACATGATCTCTCCGGTAGCCGAATTAACAACGCTGTAAGTACCGGCATCGGTAGTGAAGCTGGTCGGCCATTCTGCCTCCGGGATGTAGGCATAGAGGTCAGAATTGGGGTTAAAGTGGGCAAAGCCCATCAGCGTAATGGTGTAGATGTATTGCTTGCCGTCCTCCGCGTTGGTGTACTCCCTACCGTTAGCAGCTTGCTCGTCAGCATGGAGAGAAATCCACTGAACGCTGTTGCTGAAGTCAATAACTACATTGGACTGGTACATCTTGAAATTGGACTTGCCCAAGTCGGTCATCACAATGGGGATATCCACAAAGACTGCGGTGCATTTGCCGCCGGAGTTATCGGTAGCAATCTGCAGGTTGCCGATATTGTTCAGCGCGCTATTGGCAGTCCAGTTGATCGCCGCAAGGTCCGCATTTGCGCCGTCTTCACCATCAATTTCGCTGATGTCGTTTCTAACGCTGATTGCCATGGTGGGATCATAAAGGGTATTGTTGCCTACCAAGTTGGCATTCAGCAGCGCATCGGCCGCGGTGATGCTGATAACATCGTTAAACTCACCGGTGTAGTAAGCACGGCCATCGAGGAAGATACGGTTGGCAGGGTTGGTAAAGGTAACGCCTGCACGGTTCACGAACTGGCCGTTCTCATTCACCAGATAGAAACGAACGGTTACGGAAGCTTCCTTCCAAGCAACCTGAGGTACAGGGAACTCACGGACAACCACCTGATTGTTGGTATCCACATACTTGAGTGTTGCGGATTCGTTGGTGGCGTAAAGGCCAGCTTCCTTGCCGCCCTCACCTTCCAGATTGGAGGAGTCCTCCAAGTAGGCATAGTAGGTAAGAGCAAGCTCCTTATCCTGAATGTTGCCGATATTCCAATGGAAGGTCTTGGTGGCAAAGTCGTAGGTGAAGTACTTGCCGGTAATGGTGCCGGTCTGGTCATCGCCATCCCAGATATCATCGGATTCATTCAACGCAGTAGAATATGCGGTGAAGTTCTCGCCATCCAGAGTAACGGTAGCCAGCACTTCCACGCCGCCGTCTACAACCAAGCCCAAGTGCTCCTCGGTAATACTGTCAATAGGAGTTGCTACACCGTCTTTGATGACAGTCAGGGAAGTTCCGAGGTCGGAGGGGACAACCAGCCGACGCTCCAGAATCTGAATCTCAGCGGGAACATTGACCGTGCCGTTGTTCATGGTGAAGGACTTGGTCTGGAGGATGAAGTCGGTGCTGACGAGGTCAGTTACCAGAGCGTTGGTACCGGCGTAGGTCAGGTTGTTTGCCAAATCCGTAAAGAAGGTGTTCAGCTTGTCAGTATCGGAAGCCAAGGTGTAATCCAGAGACTTGTTTTGAACCAAGCCGCCAAGCACGCGGCCAAGCTCAGCTTCCGTCCAGTTGTGGCTGCCGAAGCCGCCGTGGGCAAGGTCATAACCCACAATGTGGAAGTCGCTTACCATGCTGTACAGGTTGGTAGCATCCTCGTTGGGGTTCTTGATGAACTCCAGCCACTCAGCATCCTTACCGGAGAAGCTGGTGAATCTGTTGCCGGAGTTGTTGTTGTTACCATACATCTTGTCATTGTAGTGAGAAGGCGCGCCGTCGGTCATGAAGATAATGTGTACTTCACGGCCGGAAGCATCATACGCTTCTACGGAGCCGGCCTTTGCGACCTTCAGAGCATTCACGGCATCGATCGCTTCCAAGAAGCCGAAGTCGTAAATGGTGTTGCCGCGAGCGGTACCGGAGGCGATAGCGGCTCCATCCGTACCGGCAATCTGAAGTTTGTAGGTAACATTGCTGCCGCTGCCGGAAATGCTGGTAAACATGGTGTTCGCGAAGGAATTGTTAACCTTGTCCAGGTCGCTCTCGCCCACAAAGGCGGTCACTACGGTATCCATGTAAGAAGTGGAGCCGCCGCGATCCAAATCATTGCCGCCGAAGGTGACGAAGGACATGGAGTTGCCGCTGCTGCTGTCCGCAAGAAGGATCTTAGCAAATGCCTGAGCCGCCTTCATGGCGTAGTCCAGCTTGTCGTCCTTAGCGGTATCATACTTGTCGCCGTCGTTGGCTGCCTCGACGGCAGCGTCCGTCAGACCGGTAAACCAGTCCATAGACCAGCCCATGGAGTTGGACACGTCAACGACGAGAACCACATCAACGGGGTTACGGCTGGAAATACCTGCCGCGTTCAGCTCGATCTTAACAATACCGGTCTTGTCGAAGTCCATACGGGTGGCGAACTTGTTCATACGAACCGCGCCTGCCTCGGGGTACTGGGGATAGCTGGAGGCAGTTTCCAAGCCGTCATAGGGAGTCTGGCCCACGATCAGATTGATCTGAGAGGCATAACCCTCGAAGGAGTAATCCACAGTAGTAGATGCGCTGGCGACGGTGGTATCAAAGCCAGCCGCTACAGCATCCGCGTACTTGATGTTCAGCTCAGTACCGGGAATGGTACGCTTGGTGCCAGTTGCATCATTGGTAATCACCAGAGAAACCTTGGAGAAATCAGGCTGGCCGCCCAGAGGCACAACCAGGGGTTGCTCACCAACGAGCTCATAGGTGAAAGTAACTTCGGTAACGCTGACCGCAATCTCCTTAGAAATGCCGGCGGTATTGTCCGTGTTGTTAGTTACTGGATATCCGTTTACATCCACCAGCTTTGCGGTAATGGTAGCTGCACCGGCGCCTACGGCAGTAATCTTACCGTTGGCATCCACAGTAGCAACAGAGGTATCGGAAGAGCTCCACTCAATGGTGTAGCCGGTCAATTCCGTGCCGTAGATAGTCACAGCGAAGTTTTCAGTATCCTCGGTTACTTCGTAGATATCGCCCTGATACAGATTTTTGCTTTCGGGAACATTCAGAGAAACGCCGTAGTCATCGCCCTGAGATACCCGCTTATACAGGTAGAAATAGGTAGCGCCCGTTGCATCGGGGAGCATAGTGCTGGAGCTTCTGGTCCAGGATTCACCGTCAAGGATCAACGAACGAGCCTTACCGCTGGAGTGATCCATACCGATGAAGTAGGTATCCCCATTTTGCCATGTATAAACCGTCTTTTCAGAGCTGCCCAGAATTGTGCTGCCGCCGCCCTTGATGTAACGCTTGTTGTTGCTTACATAGAAGGTGGTAAAATCGCCGGAGGTGCCCTGGTTGTAGAAGAGCCACTCAACCAGATCCGCGTTTTCGGAAATGGTAATGGTTGTGCCATCGACGCTGCGTGTGACGATCTGGCTGGAACCCATAACGCTGCCGCTGCTGGTAGCATCGGGGTTCTTCAGGGCCACCCATTCGGAACCGTTCCAAATTACAATGACATACTCCTGGTTGGCATCGATACCGTCGGTGTCAATCTCGTAGGTAACGCCTGTTTCTACCGTAATGACGCCTTCCTTGTTAGCGGCCGCGCTGATGATCTTTACGGCAATATTATCCGTAAAGGTATAGCCATCATAGGTGTAGGTGACAGTAACATAATGGGTGCCGGTGACAGTAGTGTCAATGTCGGGGATAGACACATTGGTGCCGCTGAAGAGGGTATCATGGTTAACGAATACCGTCTCGCCGTTGTTCTTGGTCAGGGTCAGGGTAATGCCGGAAAGTGCTGTTGTCACAGCATCATCATTATCCGTCTCAGTCTGCTCAACGGTAACGGTATTGGAGCTGAGCTTGCCGGATTCAATGGTAACGGCTTCGGCGGTTACGGTAATGGTGTCAGAAACATCAATGCTGACGCTTTCGCCGTTGATAGCGGTAACGGTTGCCTGAATAGTAGCAGTACCGGCACCCCCTACGGTGAACTCGTAGGTATCCCCATTCCGGGAAACTACGGTGCCTTCGCTGGAGACAATCGTCCAGGTCAGAGTGTAGTCGTTAATCTCGGTGGTGCCGAGCATGACGCTGGGGGTAAGGGTGAAGGTATCGCCTACGAACTTGGTCAGGTCTTCGCCCAGGCTGATGGTAGGAGCGATAACGACCAGGTCGACGGTGGCGGTGATGTTCTCGCCGGAGACATCGGTCTCGCCAACCTTCGTCAGCTTGGCGGTAAGGGTTACTCTGCCGCCGGAAACGGCAGTAACAACGCCGTCAGCGATGGAGGCAACGGCCGGGTCGCTGCTGCTCCACTCGATTGTGTAATCGGCAACGGTTTCGCCGTTGTACATAACAGCGGTTACATAGTCAGCCAGAGTTGCGGTATTGGGGGTAGTGCCCACATACAGCACGGGCAGGCTGTCCAGCGTAATGCTGGAATTGACAGCAGAGGCATACTCCATATAGAACAGGTTGATGGAATCGCCCTTGGTGACGGAGTAGTCGGTGCCTGCTGTCACGGGCACGGTAACAATACCGTTGCTGTCTGCGGTGTAGGAAACTCCGTTCACCTTGACCTCCTTACCGGACGCGGAGGTAGAGCCGCCGAATACCAGCGTCAGAGTGCCGTCGGTGGTGGGCTTAAAGGTAATGCTGGTTTTGCTTTCCATCTTCAGGCACCGGGTAAGGGACTGGCCGTTGTAGCTCATGCTGCCCTTGCCGGTGGAAAGGCTGCCGGTGATGGTGAAGAAGTCGTTGGTCGTACCGTCGGTGGTAAAGTTGTGGACGATTGAGCCGCTGCCGGAGGAGGCTGCGGTGACGGTTACGGGAATGGTAACCAAAATTTCCTCGTTGATGGCACCCTCCAAGCCGTTCACCATAATGGCGGAAAGCTTGGCAGTAATAGTGGCAGAACCGGCCTTATGGGCGGTAACAACGCCGTCGGCCACGGAAGCAACCGTATCATCGGTGGAAGTCCAGGTGATGGTGGAGCTATTCACGGTGGCAGCGGTGCTGTCGGATGCCAGAACGGCGGTGACTTCACCGACAAGGCTGCCGGTTTCGCCTGCAGTCAGGCTCAGGGAGTCGGGAGTAACGGTCAGGGTTGCGTTGTAGTTGGTTACAACATCATCCCCGGCGGTGGAGTTCACAGCTACGGTGAAAGTGCCAAGAACGACATTGTTTTCGCCGTAGGTCACCTGCACTCTGTAAGTGCCGGCAGTATTGGCATCATAGGTATCCAGACAAGTCCAGGTAGCGTTGGAATCGGGCTGAGCAGTTGCGCCGGTGCCGTCGGAATTGGTACCCATGTAGACATCGTAAGCAGCCTGAATGGCGGCAAGCACTTCGTCAGCGGTCTTTTCGCCTACATTGTAGGTGAAAGTGCCTTCGCCCTGAAGCTGGGCATACTCGGCAGGAGTAGCCTCGCCGCTGCCGCCGGAGGCTTCAGAATCCAGCGCATACAGATAGAAATACTCTCTTGTAGTATCTTCCACATATCTCCATGGATCAGTGGAGCTGCTGTCGTATGTAACTGCACGGGGGCTAGTTTGTGCTTTCAGAATGATTTCGTAGTCACCCGAAGTACAATCACTAGGAATATATGCTAATGTATTTGCAGTACCAAGAATTTTATTGCTACTAGCAGTATTGTAGATATAATAACTTCCGTTGCTGATATAATAACTATCACAGCTAATTTTTTCGCTATATGCAGTAGTAGCGGATGTACTATTAAGCACAAAATTCCACTCCGCAACTGCTGCCTGAGCCTCGGTCAGCGTTATGGTATCGGAAGATACGGATGTGTTCAAAACTCCTGCATGCTTTTTTGCATCGGTTGCATCCGTATTGATCAGAATTACTGCTTCGGTATCAGAGGTATGCTTGACAATCAGATAATTCTCTCCACTGACAATTGCGCCGGTAACCCGCTTATAAACCTTGCCGGAACCGGAGCCGCCGGAGGTAGCATCCTTGCTGGTCTGCCAGCCGGTGTTCAGGTCATTGGAACCGGTGTAGCTGGTACCGCTGCCGGAGGATTCCGTAGTGGTAACATTCCCGGTATCGGAGGTGCTGGCAGCAGAGTATGCCTTAACGGTAACAGTAAAGTCCACGCTGGTGCCGGAAGCGGTAGCGCGGCTCTGGGGAGCTACAGTGGCGGTAATATTGACCACGGTGTCCTCAGCAACCTGATTGGCAGTAATGGTAGTGCCATTGATAGTAACAGCGCTGGCATTGGTGGTAGCTTCCAGAGTCATGGTATAGCTGCCGGTCAGGTCGGTGCTGCCCTGCATTACGGAGAGGGTGGGGGTAAAGGTCTCATCCTTGTTCAAGGTGATGTTCTGACCCGCCAAAGAGTTGCCATTGCTGCCCTGAATGGTGAAGGTTACTTCCTCAGGCTCGGTAGCCTCCGGGGTGGTAGTCGGAGTCGGCTCAGGAGTGCTGTCGCCCACATTGACGGTAATGGTTACAGAAATGGGAGAATCCAAATCCTTGAGTACGCCGTCGATGGTTACTTGGGAGAGAGTGGCGGTAACGGTAGTAGTGCCGTCCGCAACGCCGGTAACCGTGCCGTTGGCAACGGTAGCTTTGCCGGTGTCGGCAGCAGACCAAGCGATAGTGCATTCCGTCAGAGCAACCTCATTGCCATCCACAGTAACCTTCGTGGTCAAAGCAGAGCTTCCGTCCTTGGCAACAGTAACCGTGTTAGGCGCTACTGAGAGGACAACCTCGCTGCCCGCAGGAATTTTGCGGAATACACACAGGCCGGTTCCGCTTCCGGCGTTGACCAGTCCGCCGCTGTCGATTTTCAGTCCCCGTGCAGTATATTGCTTGTTTGTAAAGGTGATACTGTCGCTACTGGCAGCTATGGTGTATTGTGTTCCGGCAGAGCTGGTCTCCGTCATGGCAATATTGCCGCTGCTAGTGCCTGTAAGCGCCACATAATAATTAGTGCCACCAATAACTGTATACAGATTATCATCTGCATCCACACGCCAGAGAGTCAGGCTTCCGGTGTTAGGCGTCAATGTGTAGTAGCCAGTTTTACCGGAAATCGCAACAGGAGTAATCGTTTGTTCCTTAGAAAGCGTAGTCCCAGAAACATAAGCAGAATTACCCTCTTTACTGCTATAACGAGTAAGTACATACTCATAGATGTTGTTCTCATCGGAGGCGATCATGGAGGTAACCAGTTCATACTCCACAGTAGTGCCTCCACCAATGGTGCCCTTGCTGGTAAATGCACTATTGGGATCCACCACTTGGACGGTGAAGGTGCCGATGGTTGCAGAGCCGTTCTTTACGGTAACGGTGGCATCGCCGGCAGCAGAGAAATCATATTCATAGCTTACCTGGCTGGCCGCATCTTTCGTAATAGAGCCCTGTCCGCCCAGCAGGGAGACCTTGACGTTGGAGGTATCCAAGGTGGTAGCGCCCATTGTGACGGTCATTTCAGGCGCAACAACCACACCAACAGCATAATCTTCGCTGTTGCCCAGATACTTGTCCACCTCGGCTGCTGCCAGAAGAACGCCGCAGACACCCTTTGCTTCGTCGGAAACATACTTGTTCGTGCAGTAACCTGCATCCGAAGTTTCAACGCCGGACATCTGGTAAATATCGGTAATCTTGCCGTCAATCAGCTTGTTGGCAACAATGCCATTAAAGGCTTTCTCGCCGGCGGTTGCGTATTTGGCATCGACCCAGCCTTCGTTATACGCCTTCAGCATGGCATAGGCCATCAGGGCGGAGCCGGAGGTTTCCAGCTTGTTGCCGTTACCGGAAGTCAGGGAGCTGTCCTTGTTGACCACATTGTACCACAGGCCGGTAGTATCGTCCTGATAGGTAACCATGCCGTCAAACAGCTTGGGCAGCTTGCCGATCAGGTTGGTCTTATAAGTACCCTCGGGCATTCTGTCAATACACATGACCATACCAGCCGCATACCAGCCGATACCGCGGCTCCAGAAATGGCCGTTGCCCTTGCTGTTGGTCACATCCCAACCATGGTTGTACAGACCGGTAGTGGAATCGTACATTGTATCCGCGACCCACATCAGGCGGTTATAGACTTCCTGATAAATATCGTCAGCAGTCTTGGAGTTGACGGTATTGGTAATCTTTCCGTCAGCCAAAGCGTTGGCATACATCATCAGGAAGGGCTGGGCCATGTAAATGCCGTCCAGACCGATCTGGTAGTCAGTCCAGGTAGATTTGTGCAGGAAGTTGCCGCCGCAGGTATCATAACTGGTCTGGCTCTCGATCTGCCCATAGACATAGTTGATGGCAGCCACGTAGTCTTCACGAGTAGCATCATCCACCTCTGCGGTATCCAGCAGAGTAAGCAAAGTAAAGGCAGGAGGAACAGAGTCCAGTTCCCCGGCGTGCCAGTTTGTGATGGAGCCATCGGAAGCAATGTTGGCATCCATATAATCCTTGGCGTACTCCAGCGCGTTGCCAGCATTGGAATCCACGCCAAGCGTCAGCAAAGCATCCAGCATGGCACCGTTAAAATAACGCCATGTGTCAGACTTTCCTTCAGTATCCCAAGTGGGTTTCGTACTGGTATTGCTGAAGTTGCTGTTCAGCAAGGTACTGGCATAGCTCTGGATGCTCGCCAGGTTATCTGCCGTAGTTGTATCCGCGGCAAACACAGGGAACGCGCTCACGGGCACCAGGCCGATGACCATGACCAGAGCCAGAACCAGGGATAGCACTCTGTTGCCAATGCTTGTTCTTCTCACATTCATAAATTTTACCTCCCCTTTTTCAGGGCGAATTTTGGGAGCGGGTAAAGCCGGGAATATCCATTATTCCCCATATTTGGAATGGGTCAGGTTCCAAAAAGGGTATAACAAACACACCCGGGAATACTCTCCCCTATATTACGAATAACATTATACTCCCCCCTTTTCCGATAGTCAAGAAAAGAGGGGAGAAAAAATGTCCAATTTTGCCATTTATTTTTTGTGGATAGTAACCAGCTTGTAGGGAAATTGGGTAAAAAAAGACACAATAAAAATGCAGGGAAACGGCCTGCGCGCCGCTGTGTTTGGGGATTTCCGTTTCGCGAATGTAGGGAATGCATTCATGCATTCCGCCCGGTGCGACACGGGGGTTGCGGAGCGGAGAAGGCGTTCCCTACAGCCCGATATATTGGAATTTGCCAAATTGGCGATTGTAGGGCGGGGGCTCGCTCCCGCCGCAAAGCCAGCGTTAGGGGGAACGGCGGGAGCGAGCCCCCGCCCTACAGTAAGGTTGCCCCCTACAGCGCGATTGACACCCACATCGTAGGGGCGGGTCTTGACCCGCCCGTTTGCCGCACCTCGTTTTCTGCGGTGGTGGATTTTAGGTTTCGGGCCGGTCAAGACCGGCCCCTACACGCATTATTGGGGTGCGGTGGAAACGGAACGGCACATGGGCCGTTTCCTACGGGGGTTTATTGGTTTTTTATGATTCCGGGAGTTTGGTGCGGCGGCGACGGCGGCGTTGGGAGGTGGGGCGGTGGGTGGCTTCAGCGGGGTCGGCTTTTTCCGCACGGCGGGCGTAGGCTTCGGCAGCCTGAGAGGTGGCTTCGTAGGTAAGGCGGCTTACCCGGACGGTGCCCTCCGGCTGCTCGGACAGGCGCACCCGGATCAGGAACTTGCCATGCTCGGGGCAGGTAGCCAAATCCATGTATCGGTGGCCGGGTTGAGCAAACCAGCGGGAGCCCAACATTCTTCCGCCGCAGGTGGGGCAGATATTCTCCGGGCCGGACATAGCCGCCAGAGCCTCCTGCTTATCGGCATAGTCGTAAAACACCTGACGGCAGATACAGCCGGGAAGCTCCGCTCCGTGGAAGCCGTTTTCATGGTCTTTCAGGGCTTTGGTATACTCCTGCGTACCCTTTTTCAGGTCTAACCGGGCGCAAATCAGGGCGGTATGGTAGGCATCCCCCAAAGCATCGTGAGCAGGGCGGGTCGCGGGGATTTCAAAAATCTCCATGGCGGTTTTCAGAGCCTTTTGGGCGCTGGAGCCGTCGGTTTGGGCGTTGAAAATCATCTGGGCATTGTACCAGCGATCCGTCCAGCTCTCTTCCATATTATAAAGGCGCAGATTTTCCCGCAGGACGGTAATATCGTCAAAGCCCCAGGTCAAGAAAGTGACATCTTCGCCGCACCACGCCCGAAAGGCTTCCATAGCCTCAGGGAAAGGGATGCCCTCGTCCCGCAGGCGGGATTCCTTAATGCCGGTAAGCTTGCTGACCCGGCGGTTCAGGCGGCGATAGACCTTGGGGGTAATGAGAACCTGAAATTCGTCAGCCACTTCCTGCGCTTCGGTGACACGAACCGCGCCAATCTGGATAATCTCCCCCCGAATGGCCACCGGCAGAGGCCGCCGGGCCGAGGGGGAACCGGGCCAGGGCTGATTCCATTCCATATCCAAAACAATATAATCCATTGCATTATCCTCAAGCGTATTAAAGTATTACAGGTTTCGCAGGATGCCAAAAATCACCAGCGCAATGATTGCCACCCAGGTTGCGGCCAGCGACCAGCCCTTTGCCGCGCCATTGCCGGTGCGGACATAGCGCACGAGCATATCCGCCCCAATGGCGGCCAGCAGCGGCAGCAGGCACAGAAGCATAGGGTTTGCCTGCCACGCGCCGGCGAAATCCAGCCGCGCAAGGGCCAAGCACATCCGGCTGACACCGCAGCCGGGACATTGCAAGCCGGTAACCAGGTGGAAAGGGCACGGAATGCCCCATCCAAGGCTGCGGCAGAGCAATGCATAGATGCAGCCCACCACCAGGAGGGCTGCACCTACGAAAACTACCTTATGTAGCCGCTGTTTCATTGGGTCGCAAACTTGTTCAGCTCGGTCTGGATCAGGCAATAGGTTACGATGCCTAATCCAAACAGGGAGAGCACCACATAAAGAACACCGTTGTTCTCACCGGGGTAGCCGGAGCGGATCTGGCGGGCACGGCAAAGCTGCTCACCGGCGCGGTACGCCCAAACATAGGAATAAATACCGCAGGTAATGATGCTCAGCAGTACGACCGTACCGCCGGAAGTGGGCTGGGGCTCGTTGCTGACGGTGTTCAAGTCGTTCACCATGCATACCAGCCAATAAATGCCATAGATGCCGCAGGTGATGATGGACAGCAGAATGCAGGTAACCAGCTCCCGGCGGGCAATGCTGCCGGAGGCATAGCCGTTGGGGTTATAGCCCGGCTGGTTGTAATTGTACTGGTTATAGTTGTACTGGTTGTAGTTGGGCTGGCTATAGTTCGGCTGGTTGTAGTTCGGTTGGTTGTAATTGGGCTGCTGATTGCCGGAAGCGGCATCGGCAGTCAAATCACAGCCGCAGTTGGAGCAGAACCTTGCGTCGTTGTCGTTGTAGCTGCCACAGCGTTTGCAATTCATAAGAAAAACCTCTTTTCTTTTTTATATGCCTATCGGTTTATTCCGCCGCCCGATAAATTGGAATTTAGCGTCGGGTTGAATACCCGTAGGGAACGGCCCGCGTGCCGTTCCGTTTGGTACGGTGGTGGATTTTAGGGTTTCGGGCCGGTCAAGACCGGCCCCTACAGCGGTGCGGTTATGTACCAGCCCTTTGTAGGGGCGGGTCTTGACCCGCCCGTTTGGTGCGGTGGTAGATTTGGGCTTTCGGACGAGCAATGCTCGCCCCTACGATAGGACTACAACCCAATCTGTAGGGGCCGATTGAGCACATCGGCCCGTTGGGGTGTTACGGATTTGCCGCAGTTCCGTAGAAGCATTGTC
>JBJDYH010000341.1:0-6228 GCA_051867135.1 Faecousia sp.
CGCGAAATTCTTGACTTTGTCGAAAAACGCTTACACAAAATTTTACGCTGGGCCGGCATTCGATTTCCCCCGCAATTAACTCACTTTCAAACTGCCCCTTTCACCATCCTCCATACCGGCAAAGTGCGCTATCACCAGGAAATTCATTCAGGCAACTAATCTTCTACAATCATGAGTTGTTCTGCGGCTGAATCGTCCATAAGCGACAAAAGCTCTCCGGCAATATCTCTGTTTATAAAACGCAGCACATCAGAATCTTTTCTTCCGAACGCCAAAAAGTCAACATTTCCATACCATACAATTTTTTCGTCAATAACAGCACACCGCTGCTGCAGTACCTGGTGGGTGATTACTTGTGCCCCAACCCGCTGCAACAGCGTAATTGCTTCACGAATCTCCGATTGATGGTTTACTTCGTAGCTTTCAATGTCTTTTGTATGGATAGATACTGCAATACCGGCAGGAATGATTTCTTGCAGGATGGGCAGCAACTTGCTGATACGGCCTTTTTGAATGTACGGACTGAGAATAACGACGCTTCCGGAGGCATCGGCTGTGTCCTGTTCAAAGATCGCCATTGCAGTTCGGCCTTCGTAAATTGTACTGACATTATGATCCTGTGAACCAAACTTGACCTGATACCCAAGCTCTGCATAGCCCTTCATGCGCTTGTGATACATCCGTTCCAATGCCGGAACATGAATGTCCACATAGTCATAGATGCGAACTTCGTTCTTCCCTTCATAGTTTCTATGAAGCCGTCCCGCATACTGTGCCAGCGTACCCTTCCACGAAATCGGCATTGCCAAAAGAAGCGTGTCCAGGCGCGGGAAGTCAAAACCTTCTCCAATGTATTTACCGGTAGCAACAACTACCATGTGTTCATCTTGGGGTACATCCTGTAAGACCGCCAACTTTTCTCGCTTGTCCTTCTGCTTGTCACTGCCTACAAGCAGAAATACATTTTGTACCTTTCCAGTCAACATAGATGCCAGTGATACCGCATGTTCCTTTCGTTCTGTCAACAGAATGGGGGTGCGTCCTTCCTGGATCAACTTCAACGCATCTTCTATCAGCAGCTCATTTCTGTTGCCGTTTGCAGCAATACCGGCGTATAAATCTTGAATGCCGCCCGCATTTAGCAGTCTTGTCCGGGTAAATCGCGGAATGACAAAGTGAGAAAATGTGCGCTTTTCAGCCTGGCTCTTTGCATCCACCAAATACCTAACAGGTCCACACTGCATGAAAATAATTGGGTGATGTCCATCTTTTCGCACCGGGGTAGCCGAGAGTCCATAAACATATTTTGCTTTAGCTGCCTTCAAAATGCTTTCAAATGTAAATGCCGCCACATGATGACACTCATCCACAATGACCATTCCGTACTCTTCTACAAACGGCTTAACTGATTTGGCTGCTCCTTCAAACAGCGATTGCATAATAGCAATATCAATAATTCCGCTTCGAGTATTCTTACCCGCACCAACCTGACCGATTAGGTGCAGTTTTTTCCTTCGTCCTCGCTTTTTGGGCGGTTCCGGCAATACCTCTCGGATATCCAGGAACTGCTCAAGTGCTGTCTTCCATTGTTCCAGCAGTGCGCTTGATTGTACCAAGATTAGGGTGTTGGTCTTGCGCTGCCCTATAAGCCAAGCGCCAATCACTGTTTTGCCAAAAGCAGTTGTTGCAGACAAAACGCCCATCTCTTCCATAAACAGCGCCTGTGCTGCCGGTTCTTGCTCTGCACGCAGCGTTCCACTGAACGAAACATCAATGGATCGCCCGGCACACCTGAGATCATCAAGCGAATATGGAATGTTATGCTGTTCAAACAGCTCCACTACCGTCTCCATGCAGCCACGGGGAACACCAATATAATCATCATCTTCATAGCCGCAATCCAACACGCGCGGGGTACCATATACCGGAAGCCGCATGGCTTGTTTCGCACGGAATTCAGGGTTAGGGAACGCCGCCAATCGTTTGATCGCATCCAGTGCAACCTGAGAAAAGCCTGTTTTCTCTGTGTAAATCAGGTTGGATAATGTCAGTTTAGCCTGGAGCGGGAAATCCGCTCTCGTCAGTTTTCTGCGAACCGACTTTCTTTTCCATGGCATTTGCTTTTCTTCTGTATCTGCCAGGGCACCTATATCGCCATCGCGGCAGAGCTGCCGCAGGCATTCCGCTAACTGCTCCGGCGTGATTCGCGGCAAAGAGGATAAAAATGCCCACTGATCTGGATAAGGAATCAAGTTCTCATCAACAAATAATGTATTTTTGCTTTTCTGGGCTTGCCCCTGAAATGGCAATGCGATCAAATTGCCAAATCCCCCTTTTGGAACATTATCCTGTGAGGGAAACAGCCGGTCATACGATGAAAAAGACAACTCATGTCGATGGGCCATGGTTTCTGTAAGCAGCCCGCTGCCTAAGCGGCGCGCATCCGAGGCGGAAACCGGTTCCGAGAAAAAGAACCAGACATGGGCACCATTGCCTGAACGGGAACGCTCTACCGCTGGCGAAAGGCCAACACTTTTACAACACTTGCAGAATGCATCAACATCACATTTCCAGTCTTCTTCATCAAAATCAGCAACCAATAGCCATGTAGTATTGTCCTCCAACATAGGGTAAATTGCCGCAACATCACGCCCCAGCGGATCCCTTCCAATCAAATGTGCTTTGACCGTTTCAAAGTTCAATGGTAAAAACTCGCGATTGGGACAATCTGGGCATTTGCGCTTCTTTTTGTCACACAACTCCGGATCCCACTCGTTTTTACAGGCGGGTGTATATCCAGTCTTCCCATTTTTCTGGCTGCAATAGCGCCTGGCATATATACCGTCACGTCCCTTGAACAGTGAGAGAAAAAACTCGATTTTTTCCTGAGTAGTACTGTTTGTACAAACCAGAGCAGGCGATGCTTCCGGAATAGCGTTGCTGCACCACAGATGTTCTGAGCAGATGTATTTTTGGCCTTGCCCATTTGTACACAAAATACGGCTTTCATCTTCATCCAATGAAGAAACAAATTCTACAAATACATATTCTGCATCATAGATCAGCGCTTTTTTATTCATTATCATAGTCACCATCCATTGCCGTCAGCAGTGGGACGATCAAAACAAGTCCACACGCTCTAATAAGAAGTCAATCAGATTGCAATGAAAGATTCCGTTATCATCATAGAAGTTGTGGGAAATATCCATGCGGATTACAATTTTCTTAAAGAAGTCTCCGGTCAATGTTAAAGATTTCAATTCTGCGTCTTCTTTTTCTATACCGGTTAGTTGAAGTGCAGATTGGATATAGATTCTTCGGTCGCCGTCGTTCACGATGAAATCAATCTCCTTTTGGATCTTTGCACCCTTTTTACGGTCAACAACGACACCTACATCGACCGAATATCCCCGACGAATCAATTCGTTGTAAATAATATTTTCCATAATATGCCCGGGATCATACTGTCTGTAATTCAGCCGCGCATTGCGCAGCCCCATATCGCAATAGTAGTATTTATTGGGATACTCAAAATAAGACTTCCCCTTAACATCATACCGACGAGCCATTCGAATCAGGAAGGAATCCATAGCATGGCGAATATAGGAAGACACCAAAACAGAGTTAATATTTTCATGCCTCATGCTGCTCAGTGCATTGGCAATATTGGAAGCGTTGGTAAGCGAGCTTACTTGTGATGCCAAATAATCCAGCAGATCGTTCATAACATCTTCGCGCTCGATCTTATTCCGCTCAACGATATCCTTGATATAAAGTTCCTCATACAGGCGCGTCAGATAATCTTTTTTATCTCTTTCATCCTCTATCTGGAGAAGCCGAGGCATACCGCCATACAGCATGTAATGATCCAAAGCCTTCTTTTCATCTCCACCAGCAAAAGAATAGTATTCACCAAAAGACAATGGATAGATCTGAATCTGCGTTGCGCGCCCCCTAAATTCAGTAGCAATATCCGTAGATAGTGCCTTTGAATTACTGCCGGTCACATACACATCAAGGTTCTTATAGGACTTCAACTCATTCAGCATATCATAAATGGTTACTTCAATATTTCCATTTTCAGAGTCTAAAACTTTGGTTGTGAATTGGACTTCATCAATGAACAGATAGAACTTTTTTTCTTGATCAGAAGCAACAATGCTTTCAACATACTCACAGAGCGTAATTGGATTCCTGTACTTATAGTATTTTCTCTGATCCAATTCGATTTTAATGATTTGGTGATCGGCTACACCGTTTTTCAACAGATATTCATAAAACAAATCGAACAATAAAACCGACTTTCCACATCTGCGAATTCCGGTAATCACTTTAACTTCGCCATTCCACATATTTCGTATCATACGATTTAGGTAAAAATCTCGATTCAGCATCTAAACACCTCAATGTTTTTCCTATTTTGCCCTAACTTTAAGGTCATTATACCATGCTTCAAGGTACCAGGCAAGAAGAAATCGTATTTTATTGCCTTGAGCACAGGCCGGATTTGCCCTAAGTTTAAGGTTCGTTTGTATGATGCTCATTTTTTAGGAAGATATGTATTGAAGCATCCTTATACGCAAAACAGTTTTTGCTTTGTTCTTGCCAGACAGTCAACTCAAGCTGGAATCGCCGCATTCTCCGTAAAACGGTTATTCATTGTTACAGCGACACAAATATTGACAAAGGCAATAACATTGACTTCCTTTTCAAACTAAGCTACCATACCACCACCCTGGAAACTCCTCAGAAAATGCAAACGCCCTGCTGCTTTCAATCAAGCAACAGGGTGTTTCTCATACCACAGAAATACTACAGACACGCCGGAACAAGTGGATATATCGAACGCCACAGGTTGTAAAAAGTTCTCAAACCAACACGAAAGCACAGGAAAGCAACATATGTTTACGGCATTCTGTTCTCAAATCCGTTTGGGAACTGGGAACCGTTTGTTCAGGCCCACCCTATCCGCCTCTTTGAATTCAGTATAATTTTAGAAGAATTTCCCTATATTTAAAGCTTAAAAGATAAAAAATAAATGCCCCTGCCTTTTATCTTTTCAAGCAGCATGGTATGATTATCTTACCGGAAAATACATCGTTGTATGACCGCTGATAACAGGTAGGTCGCTATAGAAAACCTGCGATTTTTCTGGACAAATGGGGTGTGGCAAGGAATGAGCTTAAAAAGCCGGGCTGAACAATTGAAAACGGATATTCCAGCATTATGGCTTTGCCTGAAAGCAAAGGAGACGCCGGTTCTTGCCAAAGTATTGGCAGCGGCAGCAGTGGGGTATGCACTGTCCCCCATTGACCTGATTCCTGATTTCATTCCTGTCCTGGGATATCTGGACGACCTCATCATCCTGCCCACTTTGGTAGCGCTGACACTGAAGTGCATTCCCAAGGAAATATTCGAGCGTTATCGCACCGAAAGCGCAGGAATGTGGGAAAACGGCAAACCAAAGAAGTGGTATTATGCGCTGCCCATCGTTGCCGTGTGGGCGCTTGTTTTTTTCCTGGTTTTGAAGGCGCTATTGTGAAAACAAAATGAAACTGCCGTCAATCAGGTTTTATTTATACACCGCTGCAATAAGTGTCGATTGAAAAAGGTAAAAAATCAGCGTATAATTTTTTAAGATACTCAAAAGAACCCATCCTCGATCCGAGCAAGGTTGAAAAAGCTCGGTCCTATCCAAAAAGCATCCGAGGCATAATGGAAGGAAACAGGCATGAAACAAAACATCACCATCGAGCTCTGCGACATTACAACACTCCCCTGCGACTGCATTGTAAACGCGGCAAACGGCACACTGCTGGGCGGCGGAGGCGTGGACGGCGCCATCCATCGGGCGGCGGGGCCGCAGCTGCTGGAGGAATGCCGCGGTCTGCACGGCTGTGAGACCGGGGAGGCAAAGATCACCAAGGGCTATCAGCTCCCCGCAAGCTATGTCATCCACACGGTGGGGCCTGTCTACTCCGGCTCGGAGGAAGATGCCCGGCTGCTGGCGGACTGTTACCGCAACTGCCTGGAACTCGCACAAGAACACGGTATCCGCAGTATTGCCTTCCCCGCCATTTCCACAGGCGTATACGGCTACCCGTTGGAACCCGCCACGGAGATCGCCATTCATACCGTACGCAAATGGCTCCGGGAGCATCCCGGTTACGATTTGGAGGTCATTTTCTCCTGCTACAGCCAGAAGGCGCTGGACATTTACCGCGCGGT
>JBJDYH010000342.1:0-6212 GCA_051867135.1 Faecousia sp.
CGCCAGCTTTACTGCCTTGACCACCAGAGAAGCCTGCCGTGAGTACGCAGGGGTATCCTTGGCCTGGCTGACCGCCGCCACCAGACAGCGCAGTGTGGCGTTCTTTCATCAGAAACGCATCTCCGTTGCCTTTTGTGACAACACCTTCGGCCACAAAGGTCTGTTGTTTCATACCGGGCTGCGCACCCAACGCACCGGCTTTGTCGTGAAGATCCCTTACCTCATCACGCTGGTTTGCTGCAAACGCAATGGGCTGGACGAGGGTCTTATCTTCATCGGGCTGGGTGACGAAGGTCTGCATCTGCATATTTGTCGTAGCCATCAAGGCACCGGACTTGCCGTGTAGATTGATTCCTTCATCTCTCTGATTTATGTGGTACGCCTCCAGCACAGTAGGCTTACCATCCGGAGCTGCCACGCCTGACTGAATCTCCAGAGCGCGTTTGAGCTTTTCGGGCAGTTCCTTACCACGCTCCGAGGCTCTCCGCAAGATCCCCTGACAGGCTTTCTGGGATAAATAATATTTGCGGGGCGGTTCGTCCTGCAAAATCTGCGACAAGGAAGATTCTACGACGTCGTTGGGCGACGCCCCAGTATTGAGCATCCATGCACCGCCAAGCCAAGGAGAAATCAGTTCCCAGTAGAATTCGCCCAGCAGATTCCCAGCGCCCGGAGTGAGGTCGAGGGATTGAAACGGTTGGTACTTTAATTCGGACAATTTCTTCGAGGACACAGCGGAAGTCTTCGCCTTTGTCCTCTCCGGAGGAGAATGCTCCGGGCACATTCTCCCAAACGAAATAACGGGGTCGAACAAGCATAGCTGTTCTTCCTCTAAGAATATCTGCATTCCGCATCTCCTTTGTGAGACGGACTTGCTCCATGAAGAGACCGGAACGCTCACCGGCAAGGCCGGCACGGGCACCGGCAACAGACAAGTCCTGACAGGGAGAGCCCCCGCAGATGATGTCGACCGGAGGCAGCGTTGCTCCATTGAGTTTCGTAATATCGCCTACATGCTCCATATCTGGGAAGTGTGTCTTCGTTACCTCGATTGGGAAGGCTTCAATCTCACTTGCCCACAGCGGGGTAATGCCATTTCGAAGGGCTGCCAGTGGGAAACCTCCAATTCCGTCAAACAGGCTGCCCATAGTCACCTCACTCATTTGGCAGCCACCGCCTGCACAACAGTTCTTGTAGTGCTGACCGCAGCCTGGGCGGTGTACACAGCGGACATGATATTTGCCCTGGTGCTGGTATCCATGCCAAAGGCTCCAGCGATACGAGGCACCTCACCAGCCGCCAGCATCAAGCCAAGGCCGAGCAAGGCGTGATCCTTGAATACCATGAGACCGGCTATCAGGATCGTTGCCTGTAGGAATGCCGTCAGGCATAGGCCAATCACTTGCTTCATCCACTGCACGAAGCCGTCTGTGAAGCCGCGGGGAACGCTGAACATATAGAGGCTGCCCACAGCAATCTGGATGAGAAGAATGCCTCCTCGTTTGAGGTTGGCGAAGAATACCTTGATCACTGCGTAGGCCATGAGGATGATACAGAACAGTATCATGATGGGGCTTGTGATCGCACCGAAGCCGAAGACATTCGTGGTGGACAGGTCGGCAATCGATTCTGTTCCGTTGAATGTACTGATGATGTCGGTTGCCACCTCACCGATGGAGGTACCATATCCGGTAATGCCGGCTGTAATGCTGGATTGCAGAGTCACGGACAATTCATACAACCGCACAGGAACTATCGTGAACAGAGATACCGCAAGGAAGCCCTTGATTGCATTGAGGGCAGTTTCTTTGATGTTGCCGCGGCCACTTGAGTATTCGATGCCGCATTCAAAACAGGACACCACCAGGCCAGTGCCATACAATGCCCAACCGAGATAGGAAAAGAACAGGACGATGCTCTGCACCCACGACATTTGGAAGAGCTCCACGCCCATGTTGCCCATCTCTGCGAAGAAGTTTCCAAGGAAGCCCATCGTCTGGCCATAGATCCAGTCAACGATCTCGCCCAGCACTTCTTCAGCTACAAAGTCCCATATAAACAAAAGATGGTGTCACCTCCTTCGGAAATGCAGAAGGCCCCGCCGAATTGGCGGGGCCTTCCGGGGCTGATTGATGATTAAGAGTCGCCGGTGAAATCGTCCTCGTACATGTTGCCTCGTACCACAACGGTTGCGGTCTGGGTATCAGTCAGGACTTCGCCAAGGACATTCTTAGCGGTGATGGTGAAGGTCAGTGTGTAGCTGCCATCTGCGGTTTCAACGGGAATGTAGACACAGCGCTTGCCCAGAGGACTCTGGCTGTTCACGGGATACTCGAAGACACCGTTGCCGGTTTCCTCCATGACCACCGTCTTCATACCGCTGCCGAAGTCATAGGTCATGACGACCTTCACATCGGTAACGCCACCATAGGAGACAGGCACTTCTGCGAAGATGCCATATCCGCTCTTGATGGAGTCGCCGGTGGCCTGACCGTTCACATGACCGCCATCGGTGTCGGTAACATCAGGAGTGCCGATGTCCACCTCGCCGGAGGGAACGAAGGACACGGAGATGCTGTGGGCGGCTTTCACATTGCTGAAGGTGTAGGAACTGATAGCGCCCTTATTCACACCATCGACAATGACTCGGTCAATCTTATAGCCGTTTGCAGGAGCAACGGTGAAGATCTTGGAGTCGCCATAGGAGACGGTAGTTCTGCCGTTGGGAGAAATGGAGCCACCGCTGCCTGCAGAAGCGGTGATCTGGAAGGTCTTCTTCACGAAGGTAGCGGAGATGGTGTGAGCTTCCTTCACATCCTCAAAGGTGTAAGAGGTCACCTTGCCCTTATTCGCTCCATCAACAACGATGGACTGGATCTCGTACCCTTCGTTGGGAGTGATGGTAAAGGTCTTATCCGTGTTGTAGTCCACATTCACGGTGCCGTTGGGCGAGATGGAGCCGCCAGTACCGGCAGAGGCGGTGATGGCCAGCTCCTTCACATCGAAGGTCACGGTGATGGTGTGGGCGCTGCGCACATTGGTGAAGGTGTAAGAGTTCAGAGAGCCCTTGTCGACACCGTCCACCACAACGCTCTTGACCATATAGCCTTCATTGGGGGTGAAGGTGTAGGTCTTGGAGCCGCCCTCGCGCACACGGTAAACGCCATTGGGATCAATGGTACCGCCTGCGTTACAGGACGAGGTAATCTGGTAGGTGGTGGTCACAGTAAAGCCGCCGCCAGTATAGAAGTTAGGAGGATTAGAGGGGTCTTCCCAGTCATCATAGTAACCACCGTCATTCACATCAGTGGTGTCGCCGGTGTAGTTATACTGGGCGCGAGTTTCCTCTGCGGCCTCATGAGCTGCATCCATCTGAGCCTTTGCTTCGGCTGCCGCCGCAGTATCACCGGAAGCAACTGCTGCCTGGTATGCGGCCTGTGCGGACTGGTATGCCTCCTTGTGAGCGCTCAGATCCTGCTCCAGCTGTTTTGCCTCTGCATTGGTCAGGCCAAGCAGTTCCTTTACAACAGCGACCTCAGTCTGGGTAGTAGTCACCGCATTGTTCTTGGCGTAAGTGCCATCGGCGGAAACTCTGGCAGCGTCGTTGTTGTATGCCGTTTCCAGACCGCTATTCGTACCGCCGTTATTCTTGTAGGAATTGATGGACGAACTGCTGTAACTGGAGTCGGAGGAAGAGGACACCCTGCCGCTGGAAGTAGTCGTGGTGTAGGTGATGCCAGTGGACTTGCCACCACTGGAGCTATCACCGGAAGAGGTGATTCTGCTGCCCGAGGAGGTGGTGATGTCCCAGGTGCCAGAAGAACTGTTGAACGAGGCAGAGCCGGAAGAGCCTGCCGCCTGATTTGCCAGAGCGACATTGGCCTGATGCAGTCGTTCACAGGTTTCCGTATCACCGGCAGCGTTGGCGATATGCCAAGCGGCACTGTTTGCGGCCATCTGTTCCTCGATACTGGATGCTGCGGACGCAGGAACGATCATGGCGACGATCAGGATGATCGCCGCCATGAGTGCAGTCAGAGATTTAGTTCTTTTGTTTTTCATTCACAGTCCTCCTTCATCAATAGGCTTCGCCCAGCGGGGAGATGGTGTGGATGTTGACATTGTAGTCGGGGTGGGTGTTCATGTGGACATCCACATCGATGTACATGTCCTTGTCCTGATACAGCTGAGTGAAACCCAGCTTGCAGAGCAGAGCGGTTTCGGCACCTTCCAGTTCCAGGGGGCTGACATTCAGTCTGACCTCGGCGATGCCGCGGACGGTCGCCACAGAGCGATCCATGCAGTCAGGCTGATAGAGGCAGGACTCGTCGGCGTGGAAGGTCACGGTCATGCGCTCGGACTCGTAGTTGATACCAGCGATGGCTTCATCGACCACATACTTGAAGTAGGTGTCGGTGTCGCTGATTTTCAGGGTCTTGCCGAGTTTCAGGAAGGTGAAGGTACCGGTGCGTTCCATGGTGTGGTAGACATGCTCACGGGCGTTGGCGAAGTTTTCGAAGCCAGAGCGGTCGCCGTACAGGAACTTCAGGGTGCTTTCGTTATAGCGGGTTTTGGCTTCTTCGTATCCCATCGTGTAGTCGGGCTGAGTGTAGGGATATGCCTGCAGCTTGGTGATCTGCTCGGCGGTCAGCTCGTCAGCGTAGATGCCGACAGTCTGGTGTTTGCCGCTGTAGTCCACCTTGGCACCCAGCGCCTCGGCTACATAGCGGATAGGCACATAGGTGCGATTCTGATTGATGACAGCTGCGGTGTCCATCGTCACCGTGGTGGTCTTGCCGTTGGCGGTTACCTTAAGTTCGGGGCTGCCGATCTGAATGGTGAGCTTCGTACCGCCCTTGGCGATGCCGACCGTCTGAGTGGGACCGTCCCAGGTCACATCAGCGCCGAGGGCTTCCGTGACGAATCGGACAGGAATCAGGGTACGGGCGTTCTCGTCCACATAGGGCTTGCCGTCAGGGAAGTCCACAACTTCGCCGTTCACACGCACGGTAGGTCCGTCTGTGGTCGAGGGCGTTGCCGCCATTGCGGTGGTGCCAAGCATAGTGCAGAGCGCCAGTGCAAGACACAGCAACATCGAGAGCTTTTTCTTCATTTTGGTTTCCTCCTTATGGTGTTATATTTTTCAACTGATTGTATGGCCTTTGCAAGCCAAACAAATACCACAACAATCAGAAGAAAGCCAGGGAATTTTAAAGAATTAACAAACAGGCGCTCACCAGTATGTAGGCAGGCGCCACATAGGTGCAGAGCGGGATATTTCGCTTCATGGGAATATGCCGCACAAGGCTTATTACGACTGCGCCGAGCGCTGTACAGAGCAGCGTTCCCGATAATACGGTCAAGCCCGAGGAAAAGGCCAGGGCGCAGATCAGCTTGAAGTCGCCACCGGGAAGGGTGCTGTTCATAATTTTGCCTGTCAGCCACAGAATGAAGGCGATGCTCAGAATCAAAACCAACCGGAGAAGCAGGTTGGGACCTTTGAACAGACCTGTGACAAGAAGCGTGATAGGTACCAGATTTGGGATCTCCCGCCGCTTATAATCAGTAGCGCCGCCCCAAGACAGGGCGGCACTGTTGATGATGAATGGGATAAAGGTCATGGCACACCTCTCATTCGTCCAGGTCATAGTTGGTGGCCCGCACTTTGAAATCAAAGGTCAGGTCATCCCAACCATACTGTTCAAACATGGTACTGAAGGTGACTGTGCCGATGACCTCCATGGAGGGCGGGGTCTGGACTCCGGTCACGGACTCCACCGTCACGCTGTACCGGTCACTCAGATCATTGGCAACGAAGGTGCGGAAGTCACTTTCAGCACCGGCGACATCGAGAATGAGGACTTTGTCTGCGCGGTAGGTGTCATCGATGTTGGCCTCCACAGCACTGTTGCAGGAGCGTTGAAGTACGTCCATGCAGTAGTCGTAGTTCTCAAAGGTGCTGCCCATTTCCAGCACAAGAAATGCCAGAGACAGCAGCGCCAGCACGATGGCGATGCCGAAGACGGGCACACTGCCGGTCTTATCTTTCAGGAACTTTCTCATTTCCAATACACCTCCGAGCGACCAGATAGCGTGATTTCTATGGGCAGATCCAGTGTGACCGGGGTATCCCCAAACATGAGGATGTTGACTCGGTGGATAGCTTCGAGGTGAACGGTGAATTCATCGCGGAGCTGGATTTTGTTGCCGCT
>JBJDYH010000343.1:0-6145 GCA_051867135.1 Faecousia sp.
ACCATAGGATCATACTTGTCAACTTTGGGCGTTTGATCCTTAGGAAGAACCATATCCGGATCATTGCAGTCAATTTCCAGTTCATGAAAACGGTGAATGCATTCTTCTACACCAAGATCGCTTGTGACTTGCAGGTAGTGATATGAATTGGCCACAGAAAATATATCCAGATGCTCCTTGAGTCCACAGGACAGCAGCTTTCCGATTGTTCGGATTTCCCTTGTTCCGGTCCACGGACAAAGGAAAAAGGAAGTATTCCCGCAAGGAAGGATATCACTTTTCAGCAGACCGCTTTCCCTTGCCAATTTGCGGGCTTCAGACAACAGCTTTTGTGCGTTTGGCCGCAAATACGGATATATCGTATCTTCCAGAAGCACTTGCTTCATGCGCTGGACAACTCTGGCATGAATATCGCCACCGCCGCCTGACCAGGAGGGTATTCTTGTATTGTGGGCTTTGCTCACATATATGATCTTCCGCGCTTCATCAATTGACACAACTTTCCAGGCTCGTCCGGCAAGGACAAAGACCTCTTCAACCGCAGGACAATTTGTCAGTGTACCAATTTCTCCTTCTTTTGTCATGACACGGTACATTTCTTCATCCTGAAAAACCGCATAGAAGGAGTAGTGATTGGTTATTTTTTCTCCTTTCAAACCGATAATAATGCCGCCATTGTCCATACGCTGCAGATACTCTTCCTGCAGCATATATCGAAGCAATTCACGATATTCATCTGCCAGAACTGTATCTCTGAAAGCCGGAAGCAGCAAAGTGCTGCGTGCCAACTCAGCCGGGGAGAGTTCACCGTACGTCATGAGCGTACTCAACGTCTGATGAGCCAGCAAGCTGAACGGTTTCTTCTTTTGCGCAAAAGGCTCCACCCAGCGTTCCTCCAAATACAGCTGGATAATTGCAATAGAGCGCAGCAAACCCCACGGCAAAGCATCAAGCGGATTCTTCATGGATGCTTCGTGGAGGTTGACAAACATCATCTGAGACTTACCGGTCCGCCTGCCGGAGCGGCCTAAACGTTGCACAAAGCTGGAGCAGGTGTAAGGCGCTCCCAATTGGATTGTGGAATCCAGATCACCGATATCAATGCCCAGTTCCAGAGTCAGCGTTGCTGCCGCTACAGTGGGTCCGGCATTGTCCCGCAATGCATGCTCTGCCTCCTGGCGAAGCGAAGCCGAAACGCTCCCGTGATGAACATAGAAAACATCCCGTTCGCTGCGTTCTGCCGCAATCCCTTTCATGTTCGCAATGATTTCTTCCGCGTCACGCCTGCTGTTGGTAAAGATAAGGCATTTTTTCTGGTGACAGTTGTCATAGAGGAAATGGTGATACTCCTTCAAAACCAGACCTGCCTTTTCTTCCTCCTTCGGAATGCTAAAATTCTCAACACACAACGAAATGGTACGCTTATGACTTTGAATGCCGACTGCAACTGCCCCTCTTTTGCTGCCGGAGGCCAAAAAATCCATTGCGGGCTGATAGTCGTTCAAAGTCGCAGACAATCCAATTCTTCGGGGATTGCAGCCTGTCATTTTTTCAAGTCTTGCAATCAGACAAAGGACCTGAAGCCCTCGATCCACTCCCATCAGAGCGTGAATCTCATCAATGACAATAAACTGCAAATCCGAAAAGAGCCGGCGTGCATCCCCTGGATGTCTCATCAACAGCGCTTCCAGAGATTCCGGCGTGATTTGCAGAATGCCCCGTGCGGTTTTCAATGCCCTCCTCTTAACAGACTGAGAAACATCTCCATGCCAGGGCCATACAGGGATCTCGCTGTCATCCAGCAGCTCATTCAACCGCTCAAATTGATCGTTAATCAGCGCTTTTAGCGGGCCGATATACATAACCCCTATGGATTCAGAAGGTCTCTGCTCCAAAAGCGTAAGGATCGGAAAGAACGCCGCCTCTGTTTTGCCGGAAGCCGTTCCGGAAGCGATGATGACATGCTGATCTGTATCCATAATTGCTTCGCATGCTTCCACCTGAACTTCCCGAAGGTCTGTCCACTTTTTGCGGTATATGTACTCCTGGATAAAAGGCGCATAGCGCTCAAAAGCCGTCTTGCTCATATATCAAACTCAGCAAACAGGCTGTCGGCTGCGTCGTCGAGCTGTTCCGGATCCTTTTCCGCGCTCTGCACCTGGAAGCCCTGCTCCGTAACCAGTGCGTCAAAGGTCGCATTGGGATTCTGATAGAGAATATTGAGCAGTCCCAGGAAATCCCTGGTCACCTCACGGGGAGTCAGCAGCTGATCGGCACCCAAACGTGAAAGAACCGTATTCAGGAACAGGGTCAGCTCCTTTTTTCCCAGCGTACATTCATAGGAATAGTGGGCACCATGAAGCTCGCAAAGACGTTCCAGCAACAGATAGATTTCTTCGGATGACAACTGATTCAGCTTAATCACAGGGCTGGTGTAATCCACAAAGCCCTGGACACTGAAACGATTGTCTGCAAGACGGGAGCGAAGAGCCTCATAGCTGAACAGACCGCGGCGTTCATCATAAATGAACTGCGGCGTTCCGCTCATGAATACGCCAATATAGCGCGCTTTTCCCTGCATCGTGTCATTGAAGATGGTCAGAACTTTTTCATAATTGCTTTCTCTGGCCTGCTTGTTCGTGATCTTATAAAGGTTTACACCTTCATCCAGAAAGACAAGAAGTCCTTTGTATCCGGCTTTATGCACAAATAGCGCAAAAAGCTTCAGGAACTCATACCAGTTTGGATCGTCGATGATACTGTCCACAGGCAGGTCCCTTTTTGCTTCTGTTTTATTGGCATACTCACCGCGAAGCCAGCGCAAAGCAGACTGTTTCAGCGTATCGTCTCCGTTTTTCATGCCTCTCCAATAGGCGTCAATTACACTGGCAAAGGCAAATCCATAGGCCATTTCTGACAACTCCGACAGGACGTCCGCGATACGCTCGCTGACCGCATCAATCAGCGCGGGATCACCCGGCTTCAGATTGCATTCTTTTGCAACCGAAGACTGCATGGAAGCAATCCACTTCTGCAAAATGGATTCCAGGGCTCCGCCTTCGGGGCGGGTACGGGTAGAAAGATGCTGCATCAGCTCCCGATAGGTTGCGAGTCCCTGCCCTTTTGTCCCTGTCAGACGGCGCTCCGGTGAAAGATCTGAGTCCATTACGACAAAGGCGCGTTCCATGGCGTTATTGCGGATCATCTGGAGCAGAAAACTCTTGCCGCTTCCGTACTGCCCGCATACAAAGCGAAACGCTGCGCCGCTGTCCTCGATGGTAGAAAGGTCCTGCAGAAAAGCGTTGACTTCAGGCTGTCTGCCTACCGCAATATGACGCAGTCCGACTCTCGGAACAACACCGGCGGTCAGAGAGTTGATCAGTGCCGCAGACTCACGGCGGTTAATCGTTGCTGCCATCGTATTTCCCCCTACTTCAAAGCCTTTTTCAGCTCTGGCTCATATTGTTCCAGGATACAGAGCACATCGCCTTGCGCATCGATGAGAATGTCATCCAAAAACTGCGTAGCCACATCGTTGATTTCATCAATCAGGATTTCCGGCATCGTCATGGCATCTTCCGCAATCTGTTCGAGCCTGGACAGAGAATCCCCCTGGGACAGAATAATCCAGAGCGTTTCGATTTGAACTGGCGTCAGCATATCCAGAAGCTGCTTCATGGGGTCAGAGAGTACTGACCGATCAAAACAGCGATCTTCTTCCTCAGAGACCGGCTCTTTCGGTTCAGCTGTTTCGGGTCTGTTGCTGTAGATATAGTCCAGCTCATCCCGATAATCATCCTCAACAATCAGATATTCATGCTCCTGGACAAGAAGCGCACATGCCAGATATTGACTCGCCAGCTTGTTGATTTCATTGATAGAGTCGGTTGTATCGGGATTGAGTACGCACTCCCATCCGTGATCATGAAGCATGTCGAGCAACACTCTTGCCGCTGGCGAAAGCCCTGCCAAAAGTGCCGTCACTTCCTGCAGATCGGTCAAGGCTTCTTTCTTTGTTTCCGCTTCTTCCGGAACGTCCAATGCATCACGAACAGCATCCGATTGTACTCTCAACGCATCAATGCTCTCGAAGTCCAGCTTGACTTCAACCTTTTGTGCCGGGGTATTTGCAGCTTTGCGGTTGGGCGAGTATTCTTTTTTCAGGAATGCATCCACTAAATTGGCAGTTTCTTCGTCCAGTGCTACACCGCGCAGGCGGCCCCGGCACCCATACAGGCTCCGCAGGGCGTTTTCTCCATAGCGGACCAATTCATTTATATAGCCGCGCAGGTTTTGACTGGAAGTGTAGGCTTTGACCGAAATATCGATCCTCTTGTTTGCATCAGGACAGACGGCACTTTGAAACGCGAAATAACTCTGTTTTCTGGTGCGTTTTGGCCCGTATACAGCCAGAATCCCGCGGTTTTTCTTTTTAATTAAGGCTGCATCGGCAAGAGCAACAATCCGCGGGATCGCTTCCTGCATCAACAACTGGTGACCGTCCTTATAGAACTTGCTGTTCACCAGAGAATAATCACACAGCGCGTCGATCATCGCGAAAGACAGCTTCAGAGGTCTGTCCCCGCTATGCTGATCAATCAGAAGATCTCTGACGGCAGGCTGACGCGGCAATGGTATGTCAGCTATATCCGGAGCTGAATACGTTAATTCATGAAGCTGTGCAAAATCAAACGTCCAGTCAGAGAGATAAGCATCCAGTTTGGGAAATCTCTCGCGGTACGCCATCCACAGCGCCATCAACTGGTCAAGACCGTTTTGCGGATCCTGCCATCCACATCCGCTCAGAAGCTCATAAACGTGGACAAAAATGTAGGACAAGTCCGTGTCCGGATAATTCTTGTTTCTGACCTCTGTTCGCCAATAGAAATACCAGGCCTTTTGTTGCCTGTTCATACTGTCATATGTAGGCCAGTATTGGAAGAATGGAACGAAAGGAACTTCCGCCCCTTTTCTGTCAGCAAATTCTTTCATTTCCTTCATTAATTTGCTGTCTGAAGAACGGCCGGAATACGATTCCTCAAAATCAAAATCGAAAGTATCCCTTGTACCTGATACAGCAGGAGGTTTTGCTTCAGTTGTTTTCGATTGGACGGATGTATCTCTGGAAGTGCCAGAAACAGCAGACTTCAAAGGGATTGTCTGCGTTTTTTCCTGGCTCCCAGGTAAAACCATGTCTGTATAGCCAATAGCAGCGGAAGCAGTATTTACCTTCGGCGCAGCTTGTATTCTCTCTTTAGCGGGCTGTTTTGCTCTTTCCATATCTTTACTGTGTCTATCGGAAAAAGGCTGATCTTTTTCGCGCGGGGCGGCATTTCGAGAACCGGAAATGTACTGTGTTCCAATCTCTTTTTTAGCGATTCCATGAACGATAGCATATTGAACAATGCCAATCAGCCACAAATATGCGGCAAGGGACGGAACCGTAAAAGTAAGGACACCATACAGCACGCCGCAAATGACGTTGATTGAGCTTGAACACTTTATGCCTATATAAATCAGCGAAATCCAATTGAATACCGGAAGCAACGACAGCAGGCGCAGACCAGCCCCTGGGAGCCTCCTGTTTTTCTGTTTTTTCTTATTCATGGCAGTCACACTCGTTACTCTTCCGTTAGGGTGACATCATGGGCTGTTTCGTTTGAGAATTTCAGAATATCATCAACACTGCAATCCAACACTGTGCATATGCGTTCTACTGTTTCCATCGAAACATACTCATTTCTTTTTAAGCGAGTAATGATATTGGCGCTGAATCCGGCCTTTTCCTTAAGCTGAGCATTGCTGATTCTTTTATCAATCAGCAGGTGAAACAATCTATCATAGCAGACAGCCATTTTGCACCTCCACATTATGCTTGTATTTAGAATATCACAAGAAAATGAATTATTCAACAAATCAAACGAAGTATTCATTCGCATTAATCATAACTCAATCAGACGGCATCTTCTGTATAGCCTTAAGCAGCAGAACGAGGAAGAAGATTTGTTGCCTCTAAACAGAGCGGCCGGTTTCTTTGCATGATTGAAGTAGTCGCAAGCAGGGCAGATGTAAGACATTCTGCATATTCGCAAGCAATGCATTCGTTTTACTTTTGCATGCTGCTTGTTGGTGGCCCGGCCCCCAA
>JBJDYH010000344.1:0-6109 GCA_051867135.1 Faecousia sp.
CCGCGCAGGGAAACACAAAGGTCGAATCCCATGCGGATGGCCAGTTGGCTGCTTCACTGTATAACTGGGAGCCCAAGGACGTCGTTCTGGCTGAAAAGCTGGCGAAAAGAGCTGTTGAAAACGGGGATGATAGTGGCCTCGGCCAACGGGTGCTGGAGAAGCTGGAGGAAAAACGGACGGCCGCACAGGCGGAACGGGAGCGCAGGGAGAAGCTGGCGCGGGAAGAACAGGAGCGCCGGGAGAAGCTGGCACGGGAAGAACAGGCCCGCCGGGAGGCGGCAGAACGTGCAGAGAAGGAAAGGCAACAGCATATTTCCGCAATGGCAGAAAAGGAGAAAAAAGCAAAGAGTCTGTATCTGGCCGGTTGGATCGCCATAGTGCTGTCATATGTGCTTTGTTTCGTAGGAATGCGTTCTGCCATCGCTGCATTTTTTATAGCATTTGTGACGTTTTGCAGTGCCGCACTGTTCAATTATGCAGATTCCTTCAAAAATGGCTACAGTTCTCGTTTGGTTACGGGAATTAGTACTGTTTTAGGCTTTGTATGCTGTTTTGAAACAGCAACCGCTGCCTATACCACTATGGGATACAATGCGGCCAGCGCATCGAAAACATGGACCATTTTCGGGATCATGCTCGTTATTTATTTTGGCATTGTTTTTGGGGCAAAGGTCATGGGAAAAAATGCCGACAAAAAAACGCGTTTTAAATAAGGAGAAGAGGAGAGAGAAATCATGGGAAAAACAAAAACAGATTCTGTGGAATTTACCACAAAAAGGTCCCTGCAGGCTCTGTCAAACGACCTGCGCCGGGCGGCGAATGCGACGAAAGCAGAGGTTCAGAAGCTGCAGCAGGATGCGCTGTCTGTGGACGAGATCCAGCCTCAGATTGCGGTACTGCTCTCCGGCAGTAATTTTATGGGTGGTACCCGGATGTGGGGCGTGCAGGTGGCTCTGTACGACCTGGGAGACCGCCGTGTTGCCGAGTTGATCGCTTTGGGTGACAGCCTCATGGATGGAATTATGAGTTATTATACCGGCGGCTATTTTCAACTCAGCGACAGCAAACGACGCAGAGACAAGATTCTTGCTATTCTGACGAAGGATGATACGACGGTCCGGCTCGGCGTACATCCGGACGGGGAAGATGATCCTGCCGGATCCGGGGCGGCGCCGGCAGCTGCCGCTTCGTCCGGAGGGACTTCCGCTTCCGCTGATAATTCTAAAGTGCCGGCAGTGTCGCCGGATGGGGTTGACCCGCTCTCCAGTTCTCTTTATCCCCGTATGAAGATGCTCGATTTTAACCGTCCGCAGGAGGATTACGGCCATGTCGCCAATACGATGTTTGGCGTTGTCGGCAAAAACTTTGCGGATGCTCACCCTGATTTTCCTGCCGGCAGCGAGTTGAAGATGCTTTACGCTGTGGGAACAGAAGAAGGCAGTCAGGAGCGGTATATATACCAGCCGTATATTGATCTGTTTCCGGATCCGTCCGACGCCATTGAAACGCTGTCCAGGGAGTTGTTTGCGTGGGTAGACAAGCATCCCGATGATGCCGTTGCCTGCTGCCTTCTGGCAAACGACGCTTCGAACACGCATGACTTTGATACCTTAAATGAAAGCCTGTACAAGGCCCTGGTTGCGGAAAGCCATGGAGCAAAAGTCGATGATGTCCTTTCATATTGGGGGCTGTTGGCATTGGCCGGCGGATTTGAGGAGTGGTATATCGGAAGGTTTGGCATGCGCGAAGCGGCAGCTCCGACGCGGTCCGTGGAGCCTGCCCCACAGCCGAGAGTTCAGGCACCGGAAAAAGCAGGCGGCACGAAACATCCGGAGGCCTTCGGCCCTGCCGGAGGCAGCGGCGCAGGGGACGATAAATTCATGCCGCTGACGGCGAATCCGCAGGGCCGGAAGATTGTCGTGGTTTCCCTTGGCATCGCGCTGGCAATGATCGTGCTTTTGCTGCTGATGGGAAAAACTTCAATCTTTTCTCTCATTGCTCCGGCAATTCTGTTTATTCTGCTGTTAATGAATGTAGATGTTGACTCGGCGCCCATGGCAATTCCCGCAACGATCCTTGCTGTTTTGGCTTTCCTCAATTTGGTAAGATTCGGCGCGCAGGGTATGCTCCTCTTTTCCTTCCTGGTAAACGCCGGAGTAGCTGTTGTCTATTGGCTGTTGGCACTGAAAAAGAAAATTGCACCGAAAATGGCAGCCGGTCTTCTGCTCCTGCTGTTTGGGATACGCATTTTGATGGGAGTATTCTCCCTGTTTTCCGCATTCAGATACAGCATTTTCAGTGTGATGTCCAGCCTGTCAGTCTGCATAATGTATATGTCGTATTTTGCTGCGGTTCTCTTTGCATGTAAGCATATGGTGGGAAAAGGATTGCCTGAAAAATAGAATTTCACAAGGCAAAGCGGCCAGATAAAGATTATGATAAACAGACCGCCAGAGCCGGTGACAGAAAGCGATCCGTTGCCAGGTACGCCAGAGCGATGATAATTTTGCAGACCGAAGTCAATTATACCCGACTTGGACGACGAATCCGGGAAATGCGTTTGGAAAAGGAAATGAAACAACAGGATATAATATACGGTCAAAAAAAGCCCATATCCTCCGTCTGGGCAAGTAGCTACATATACTGAACTGACAGTTCGGAATAATAATAAAATAATTGCTTCTGATGCGCTTATTATGCACTGCTATACGGTGCGTGATGGGCGCATTTTTTTGTGTATCAGCGGATATGTCCCCCGCTGCCGTAGTCCTCCGGTCAATCTGGATTTTTCAGAAATTCAGATTGATTGGAGGTACATAACATGGATGCTGACAAGAAAAAGATATGGGTCAGCGGTCAAACTATCGAAGTAACAGATGCGGTTTACGAAGCCTATATGAAGGGCGACCGAAAAATGCGTTACTTTGAAAATGACTTGAAAGCAGAACGAATTCTTCTGGATGAGGATGGCCAAATCAAGCAGATCATTCTCAGCCGGGAGGATTCTTTGGACAGGCTTATGGATGATAATGCCGAGCAATTTTCTGACAGGCATGAAAGTGTAGAGGACATGGTGCTGCGCAAGATTTCTGTGGAAAGATTGCATACGGCTCTTTCGACACTTTCAGAAAAAGAACGGGAACTGATCGAAACGCTTTTCTTTGAGGAAAAGACGGAGCGTGATGTAGCCAGTGCCATGGGGATTTCTCAGCCTGCTGTTCATAAGCAGAAAAATAAAATACTCAAAAAACTGAAACTTTTTCTTGAAAATTAAGTTTTAGCGGTTATCAGACCTCTCACTCAACGGCAAATAGAGTGAGAGGTCTTTTTATTCTCTCCTGCGTACCTTGACAACCGCATACTCATTCGTCAAGCACATTCCTATTGCTATTGTGATGAGCATAAGCCACATTAGCGACTGCGCCATGATGTATCAGACAAAGACAGAGGGGACACCACCTAATTGATTGTACGGTCCAAGGTCTGCCCTGCCCGATGCTGAGCGAGAACAGTTGGCTATCAGTACCGGGCAGCTCCCGGTATGGCGATGACCGGCAATAGGGACAATGATACTCCTGTCCAGCCACAGTCCGAGCGTTCAGAGCGTCGCAGGCAATGGGGGCAGCCGTTTGTAGAGATCCTACCGGGGGTGAAAGGCCCGTGGAGCTGGTACGCTGCCAGTCGCTTGACGACTTCCCTCGAGATTCGGGGTGTCGAGGACAAATGGAATCTCTATACATATTGCATTATTCTAAGGAGGTCGCAAAGTGAGCAGAACATATAAACGCGGCGAGATCTACTACGCTGATCTGGGTCATGGGGTTGGCTCTGAGCAGGAAGGGCGTCGCCCGGTGGTCATAATTCAGAACGATGTTGGGAACAAACATAGCCCAACGGTCATTGTGGCCGCTGTAACCACAAAAGCTTTTGGAAAGAGGAAAAAACTGCCGGTCCATTATGCACTTGACAATGAGACGGGTCTGAAAGCCCCCTCAGTAGTCATGCTGGAGCAGATTCGCACCCTTGACAAACACCGTTTGGAGCAGTATGTCGGAAAACTGCCGCCGAAGCAGCTAAAGGAACTGAACCACGCATTGGCAATCAGCGTTGGACTGATTGACCCAAAACCAAAGTCAATGACGCTTTGCCTTTGTCGCACCTGTGTTGATAACTTTTTCAATACAGGTGCTTATTTTTTGAAAAGAATCGATCCGTACCAGATAGAGAAAGAAACCTGTACCTACTGCAACCAACGCAGTGGGTATGACTATCAAGTGATTCCACGGTAAGAAGGAGGGCGCTTATGAGCAATGAATCGGGAAAGAAAAAATTTCAGGTTCCAATTTGGGAAAAAAGCAATCTGACGATAGAGGAAGCAGCAGAGTATTCCGGCATAGGGCGTAATAAGCTCAGACAGCTTTCTGATGATGATCGATGTCCGTTTGTATTATGGGTTGGCAATAAAAGATTGATTAAACGCAGGCAACTGGACGAATATATGGAGCGTATGTACTCCATCTGATTTTCATATTGGCAAGTGTGCGATTGTGCAGCTTCGCACCTTTGGCAGACGGGCGCTGCTTTGGTAGACTTTTTACCGAGGCAACGCCCATACATATTTAAGGAGGTAATCGCGATGGCACAAGCAAAAAGAAAAGATAAATCAAGAGTTGTTCTTCGCAAGGGCGAGGTTCAGCGGGCAAATGGTACATATCATTATTGCTGGACGGACAGCAAGGGAAAGCGTCACTTTATTTACGCAAAAACCTTGGAGGAGCTGCGGGATAAGGAAGCAGAAATAGAAAGGGACAAATTGGATGGAATTAAGGCCGAAGCAAAATACACTACGATAAATGATCTGTTCGATCTGTGGAAGATTCTCAAACGAGGTCTGAAAAACAACACCTTTGAAAATTACAAATATATGTATGATACTTTCGTCAGACCGGATTTGGGGAAGATGCGTATAAGCACTTTGAAAAAATCGGATGTGAAGCGCTTTTATAATCGTCTGGCAGACGACCGGGGGTTGCAGCCCTCCACCATTGATTCCATTCATACAGTTCTGCATCAGGTTTTGGATATGGCTGTGGATGATGACTATATCCGTTCTAACCCCTCAACGAATGTTCTTCGGGAACTGAAGCAGTCACATTGTTTTCAAACGGAAAAGAGGAGGGGACTTACGAAACCCGAACAGGACCTTTTTCTGGAGTTTCTGAAACGCCATCACACCTATAACCATTGGTATCCGGTATTTGCGGTAATGGTAGGCAGCGGCCTGCGGGTCGGAGAACTGACGGGATTGCGCTGGTGTGACATAGATCTGGAGGAAGGCGTCATTGATGTCAACCACACGCTTGTTTATTATGCCCACAGAGACGAGCAGCACAAGCGTGGCTGTTACTACAATATTAACACGCCCAAAACCAAGGCGAGTATCAGGCAGGTGCCTATGCTGGGATTTGTGAAGGAAGCCTTTATTATGGAGCGTGAGTACCAGGAGGCTCTTGGGATTAAGTGTGAAGTTACGATTGACGGCTATACAGATTTCATCTTTGTCAATCGTTATGGGGAACCTCAGAACCTGGCAAATCTCAATAGAGCGATCCGCCGCATCATCAGAGATTGCAATGATGAAGAATTTCTGAAAAATGAATGTCCGGAAGTCCTGTTGCCGCCTTTTAGTTGCCATTCGCTTCGGCACACATTTACGACCAGGATGTGCGAGGCGGGAGTGAATGTCAAAGTGATTCAGGACGCGCTTGGCCATCAGGACATTTCGACCACCCTGAACATCTACGCCGATGTGACGAAGGAGCTGAAAAGGGAGCAATTCGCCGGTCTGGACACGTTCTTCACGCGAGAACAGTAAGAGACATCCCGTTTCACCCAACAGTGGAGGGCTTTACATCACTTACATCAAAACACACATCAAATGAAGCAGCCGATATAAGAACTTATAACAGGCTGTGAAAAGTGGGTTGATTTTGGATGCCGGATTTGGTAGGATATAAGAGGTTAAGGAGGGCTATAAAATGAACAGAAAAGACCTCCCGACAATGAAGCCCTTGGAGAACTGAAAAGCCGAAAAATCCTGATTTTGCAA
>JBJDYH010000345.1:0-6107 GCA_051867135.1 Faecousia sp.
TGCTGTTCCAAAACAGCTTCCGTCTGGGTGGAAGAATGATGCTGGAAGTGATGAGGGGTGGCATCGGATATGATTGAGTATATCGAATGCCTGAAACGCCATGTGGCGGACAACCCGCCCAACTACGGTGACGATGCCCATTCCATCCTGGAGATGCTGTACTGCTATTACCACGAATGCAATAACACCGACAATGATGCCGTAAAGGCCGCATTTGAGGACCTGTACCAGCGGATGCACGGTATGCCCCTCCGGGAGATGGATCGGATCGTGGATGCTGGCTGTGCCCTCTGCCGGGAACATGAAAAGGCTGGATTCGTGGAGGGGGTGAAGACCGGAATTGAATTAGCACAAGAAAAATAAAACGGCACCTTGCTATGTCCAGTATTTCCGAACATAGCAAGGTGTGTTTTGCTGTTATTTGGGATTAATAAGCTTTCCTAAATAGTTATCCTTGTTAAAGCCAATGATTCGAGTCTTTATCAATGACTTTTGACGGAAAGCTTTTTGCAGGGACTCTCGTTCCTTTTTGTTACTAATTTTCAGTGTAATCGAAAATGCAGTTCCTTCGTGTTGGAATGTTCCTGTCGCAGAGTCGGTCTGGACACTCAGAAGTGTGACATTAACTGCTTTTCCATTGGGGACAGCTGCTATTGTTTCAGCTGAGGACGGTGTGGGTTCTGGCACTTTCTTCTGAGGCTTTGCTGCCTCTCCGAGCAACTCCGAAATAGTACTACATGCCTCAAAAAGAGATGCACGATACTTCGGCTTGGGAGTGCTTTCTACAACGTGGAGAATTACGCAAGGCACTTCGGCCTTTTTTAGAAGCATTTTCAGAACCTCTTCGATACCACCGTAATATGCAATTTCCCCCTTGGAGAAGCGTAACAAATCATCTTTTACAGATACTCCTGCAATGCCACCTTCAACATCACCATTTATCCACTGATCACCCTTGGAAAGTCGAATGTTTCGCAAGATTGTCCGCTGCCGATTTTTTAATATGGCAACAGTAGTGGTATTGTGCGTGGGTTTATCGTCGGAACTTGTCATCAACTTTTTTGGTGACGTATTACTAGTTTTTGGGGCGGCATGTGCTTCGGATGCCACACTGAGAATGGTCATTTTCTCACCAGCGTCAATATCTGCTGAGTTATGAGCCAGAGCAATCAGGTTGCATACACCAAATCCCATTACAAACATAATGCGATGTCCAATTTGACCAGAGGTAAGCGAACTGTGAGATCTACGGCCAATGTTCATTCGAACTTGTTCTTTGCTCCAAAGAACGGGGTCATAAATCCTCAGATATGCAAGTCCTGGATTCGGGCATTCCTCAAAATGTGCAGATACTGGAACAGGCGTACGGTTTTGCTTAACAACCGATTCATAGATCTCTTCATCTGCCTTGCAGTGTGTAACATCAAACAGCTGTCCCATCTCTTTTCCGCTGACAAAAACATCGCGAATCTTTGTTAGGCTTCCTCTGCGCCGATCGAATACACCATCAATGTCATAACCGCCAATCAAATGTGTTAGCTCGCGCAACTCATCAACTGAGGCAGCATTACCGGACTTGATGGACAAGCGCAATAAGACATTGTGGTAGTAATATGGCTCGGGGTTTAGATTGTTTCGTCTGTCTTCCTCCATTGCCATCCAGCGCTTTGCCATGACAAGGCCTTGATCCACCGGTAATTCGAGATACTTTGCAAGGAGCATCCAATAGTGGAACATCTGAGTTCGGAGAGTATAGTCAGAAAAACGCTCTGGGTCGAAAGGCTGAAGAAGCAGACTTTCAATGTCTGTCAACATTTTTCGTGCGTTTTTGAGATTGTGGTAGAATGGTACTTCAGGATTCTTATACCGTGCTTGATTGATTTGTGCATAGATTAGGCTACGAAGCGAGTTGCCATATCCAACAATGTCGGGACTGGAGCGGAGTACATCCACTTTATTTTGGTAATACTCTACCGCTTGAGAATAGTTGCCGAATACGATTTTTGAGCGGAAACGATTTTCATATTCCGAAATCTTCCCCTGGGCAATATCATCAAAATCGTAATAGTTTTTCGCTTCCTCCAGTGTATCCATGAATTTGGACTGTAAAAGTCGTGAGGTAGGATCTAACTTAGGCAGATCGGCCTCGGATTGGATATTATTGATTCTGAACAAGAACTGGAGTGTCCTGTACAGCAACTCAAGCTTGCTGGGATATCCATACTCAGGGCTGCCATAACAGATTGTGTTATCAAAGTATTCCCCTGCACATTGTACATCTTCGTGAATATCAGAAAGCGCTTTCTGATCAAACTCAGCATTCGAATCATCGAATTTCTGCTTGAGTTTATCCAGCAAGGCACTGCCTGCCATATGGAACACATTGGGGTCATCATCAGGCATATATTCGATGGCCTTCTTAAAGGATTCGTATGCTTCTGCGTGGTTATGCGCATCTCTACTGTACATACGCCCCAAGTGTGCATAACTATGAGAAACCAAACGCAGAATCTGTTGTTCGTTTCGCTTGAAATATTCATCAGGATTTCTGCTGTGGGCTGAAAGAATCCCATCTGCCAAGGGCTGGAACTTTGTAGCCAAATGATTCATTAGCTGCCGCTGACTTTCCGGCATACCTATGTCCATCATCAGCGCAGAAAGATATTGAGATTGAACATCGGAATCTCCCCGTTTGTTCTGGATCATAATAGAAATTAATATATCCAGATGGGGCGCGTTTTCTGGAAGGGTTTTGCTGGTTTCGGCCATGTGATCGATTAATTGGAAGCTTAATTCATAAACCGCATTACGAAGATTTTCTTTACCTCCGTAGTACTTTTCGCAATACTTGTCTAAGAAACAATCACTAAGGAGCGGATGCATAAAATGATAATATTCTATGCCCGAGCTTTGGCGTTCTACTGTTACTACACTACTGGCCGCGGGGACGAGTCTTAAGAAGTCCTCTCTCATAGAAAGTCCTAAAATCTGCCGCACGAAGGAAACGGGTAGATTCTTGCATTTATAGCGGTCACACATGGCCAAATAAGCAAGGACATCGGCATAACGGCGTTCATAGCAACCGTTTAATGCCTTTGTTACATAGCTTTCGATACTGAAATCTTGTTCCTTGTAATAAAGACCAATGATGAACGGAGTCAGCATAGAACCCTGAACCATATCTGCAAAGTAGGTGTCTTTTTGCCGCAGATCCACTTCAGACAGCGGGCTAACCTGCCGGTACCGTTCCCGGAGGATCGGGATTGTACTGTCTTGGATTGACGACACAGACTTATAGTTTGCGTTAGGATAATCTCTTAGAATCCCGCTATCATTTCGGCAAGCAGATACCAAAACACAGCGACGATCCAAACGGCAGACTTCCTCGCATAGATTTTTAAAGTAAGGGAGCGTGTCATCTGCGAACAAAATGATGGGTGATTTATCTAGGACACTGTCATACAGATGCTCAATGCGAGATTTGAAGGTTTGGGGAACATAATTACGGACTTCCAAAACGGCATAGTCCATATGTAAATCCCATACCAATTGACGTGCTATGGTGGAGCCGCCAATACCAGCGGTGTGGTTTATGAAAAATAAGCGTTTCTGAGGATTTTGCTGTGTCTGGCCTAATAATGTTTTAATTGTTTGCTTCATCTGCTCAAACTCAGAGCTTTTTCTCAAACGCGGAATGTACTCGTTTGCAATAGTGTTCCACGAGGCGGTGTTACCTGAATAAAATAGCAACCTCAGCTCCTCACTACGTTCGGCGGTTTCTTCTTCACAATGGTCATATAAAGCGAGGAAATCATTGGCAATGTTATTGCGTTCATTTTCACTGAGAGTAACCGGACCGTTGACGCTAGGAAGTGAGAAGTCGCTTTTTAAAGATTGGCGTGTTTGCCAGTAACTGCCATGTTCAGAAAATGCTTGATAGAATTGATAAGTAAGACACGAATGATGGAGAAAATGTGTCTGCATCCACTCTCGATCTCCGGAATATTCAGCGCGTACATTCCTTACTTCTTCTGTGCTTGCAAGACCTACCCATGTGATGAAATAGTCCTCAAGACGGACATGGCTGCTTTCTGCCGCCCGAATCAAATATTTAACGATATTTGTATTATCTGTCAGAATAACAATATTGATGATGCGATCGCAGTTTTTGGCACACAGGAGGAGATCCGTCAAAATCTCGCACAGATTGTTGAGTTTGTCGGCCATCCTGACATATTTGCCACTGTATGGAAGATTCTTGTGGAACTCTGTGTATGCACCGATTGAGAGTGATTTTTGGGGTAAAAAGTCAATAGACTGGTATTCGCCGCAACGATACCACAATGTATGATCAACGGGCAACTGTGTTAGATTATCAGCTACATTTCGGCAAAGAACTTCTCTCTGGATACGATTGTGTTCAACTGTTTCGAGCAACCCGCCACAATCGGAATAACCGTCCAAATCTATGACCAAGTTCCATGGCATGTTAGCAATGGCCTTGCGATAATCCCGTCGCACATCATGAACAGAATCTGCAATCAAAATTGTGGTTGCGTTATCAAAGGAAAAACAGCAAGGCTCTGCAAGCATCCGATCATAATCGAATAATTCCTCAAATTCGAAGAACGGCAATTGGTCACGATAGTCGGAATCCATGAATACCAGCATATCTCGAATGACATTGTAGCATCGCATAGCAGACAGGCACAAGGATGCCTCGCCGGAGTGAGTCAGCTTTCCGCGTGCTTCACGATCAGAACATAATGCCAGGAAATCAACGCTAAAAGTGCCGACCTTATCGCGAAGTACCTTTGCTAAAACTTCTGCTAATTCATAGACATCCGCAGAGCAGGAAATCCAACTGCGAGGAGAACCACTTTTGAATCTCAGATCGGCAGATATTCCGCATTCTGTCAAAAACTGATTGTTGGGACCCGGTCCGATGGAGAACTTGGATAGCATCAGCTTAACAAGCGCATCAGACATGGAGAAATAGGACATTTTTGCGCCGTTGGCATAATCGAGATCATCCAAAAAATCCTGAGCCATGTCAGAAATAACTGCAGGATCATAGTTGATTTCTTCCAGTTCTTTAGCTAATGCCTCCATACCGATTTCGGTTTTGAGGATAGTATTGTACCGTTCAAAAGTAGCCTTGTACCATTTTGCGATGTTTCTTACACGGCGACAGTACTGATCACGAAGCTGTTGACTGCTTTCAATTTCCTGGCAAAAGACAAGAGTGCTTGTCATCTGAGGTGTACAGCTTGGCATAATGCTTCTCCCTTCTTCATATGTGTTGGGTGCTAAGATTACTCGGTGATAAACATGACGAAAATTGTAGAATAATGACACTTTTTCGTATTATATCATGTGCTTTTTGATTGTTCAATAACTTCAATTAGATGGTCTGTTGGGTATGGAGGGCTGTATAAAAAGAAAAAGGCACATGATCCGTAGACCATGTGCCCTGACGTTGGTGGCGTTAGCAATCGCCGGTCAGGGCGATCGTACGCACAGTGTGGGTGTCAACCAATTTAGTCAACACTTCCTTGGCCTCTGCAGGAGTCATCTTCGCAGCGAGGATGATTACTGCAGTTGTTGCGCCAATGGCGACAACAAACTTCCAGTCAAGAACGACTGTAGTGTTCATAGAGCTACCTCCTTTCTGGGATTTTGAATCCCAAGAATAAATAACACAGTAGCTCATGTCGCCTATCCAACATCGCATACATAATATCACAGCTTTATTGATCTTTCAATATGCTACACCCAATTCAGTATCTGGTTTGCATCAGATTGATTAGGTCAACCTAATAGAAAAGGACCCAGGTCAGCAGGATTATCCTTGCTAACCCGGTTCTGTTTTGTAATATTTCATAGCCTTGTTACGATTTTCTTCCCGTCCTTAAAATGGAACACCACCCGCTCGTCGGCGTGGACGATGACATGGTCGATGGTACCGTGCCAGAGTTTTTCGTCGAAGACTACGGGCAGGGTGTCCAGCTCACCAAGTTCGAACATCATGCCGCCGATGGTGATGGCGTCTGCTTTCATCTTGTCCCGCTGCTTTTGCAGTGCTGCCAGCTTGGCTTCGGTTTCTT
>JBJDYH010000346.1:0-6044 GCA_051867135.1 Faecousia sp.
GAGCGCATCCTTGGTAAGGATGAGGTCGCCAGTTCAAATCTGGCTAGCAGCTCCACCCAAAACCCCTAGGGCCACAAGGCTTTTGGGGTTTTTGCTTTGCCTGGACAGAAAATGCCGCCACGGAAAAACCCATACAAAAACCCATACGGGCCTCAAAAACTGCATAATGAAAGCCGCCACCCTGCCGGGGAAGCTGGTGGTTGCTTCCCTACGTCAATCCGCTGCTGCTTCCTCTGTGGCGTGCAGCGCTTCCATGCCTGCATTCCCGCCCAGGATAACCCAATACTGAAACAGCTTTTCTGCCTCCTTGTTTCCATAGAGGGCATTAGGTTTAAACAGCATCATGTCCGTGGCTGTCTCAAAGTCTCCCATAGATGCCACATCGAACGCAATGTTCGCAAACTCCACGCATTCCTTGTAGAGTTCCAGCTCTGCGGCGGTGGGTGTGCGGTGTGTGGCCTCCCATTGCATCCGGGTGAAGTCCTCCAACGTGATGGGGAAGCTGATTTTCTGATTGTTTTTCATTTTTACCTCCTTATGTTTTCCCGCCCCCTTGGCCGTCTCCGGCCCTGTGGCGGCTTGTTTATCATTTCTTTTTTTCTGCTTCTATGTATCCTTTGGTGAAATACAGCAGGTACTCCAGCTGTTTGTCCGTGGCCTTGTCCAGAAAATGTCGAATCCAAATTAACATAATATCTCTATCCATCCTGTTACCCCCTCTCTGTCTTGAATTTGAAACACTACCGGCACAATAGGCCGAATAGAATATCTACAATGATGTCGCTGAACTGGCTGATTTCCTTTATCTTCTCCAAGATGGCCCGTTCCTTGTATTTTCTTTCCATGGCAACCTCCCGATCAGACGGTGATCTGCTGCACCTGGGAGCGGCCAAAGTAGGAGGCCCGGCGGGTGCCGCTTTTGGTGGCGGGGTCGGTGATGGTGGTCTGGAACATGGCTTTGCTCTCGTGGCGGACTTCATAGCCCAGCTGCTTCCAACCGGCCCAGGTGTGGGTTTCTTCGGCGATTCCTGCGGCCTCCTGGGCGGCGCGGTGGGCTTTTTCGTTGGCCCATGCCATTCTCAGGGCCATGGAAAAGGAAGCGGCTCCCTTGCGGAAGAACCTCCACGCGGCCCTCATAATGCTGCTCAAATGGTACTTCATGTGATTTCCTCCCGTTCTTGTTTTCGCCGTCTTTCCGGTCTGTCACCGTTCCAAGCCGTTTCTTTACACCAGGGTCGAATGGAACCGTTTAGCTTGCGCTCCCTCTCTCTTTGTGTCTATAGTATACACTATTTACACCAATATATCAAGATGGGATGTTGCACATATTTGCACCAATATATTTGTTATATTTTTATATTGACACCAATATACTTTTGCGCTATAATAATGCTATGGTGGAAAAGGTCTGCAATTTGAGCAACCACCCCCCAAGCAGAATAACCGGAGGTAACAATATGGCAGTATCAAAGGCACAACAAAAAGCCGTTAACAAGTATGTACGCGAGAATTATGACCGTGTGAATGTGAACATGGCAAAGGGCAAGAAAGAGGTCGTCCAGGCCCACGCAGAGGCCCAGGGGGAAAGCCTGAACGCTTTCATCAATCGGGCCATCACCGAAACCATGGAGCGGGACAGCGCAAAATAAAACTCCCGCCACGGTGGCGGGAGCATTGACAAAAGGAAGAATTTCGGGTATAGTAATAGCAAGACAAGGGCGCTACCGGTAGACGGTTCCCCCGTTTTTAGCTACAAAGAAGTAACCGTAATCTGGGGAGATTGGGCGGTTACTTCTTTGTTTTTATCTATCCTGTTTAACCAGGGCGATAAGTGCAACAACGAACATACAAAAAGCAAAAAGCTCAGTCCATGTAATCATTGCAGCCACCCCCTTTCTTGACCGGGGGTGTCAGAAGTTCACCCCCGAATAGGGGGAACCGCCTACCGTGGCACGGTAGCGCCACCAACAGGATATCCCATATTTCTTCGATTGTCAATACTTCCGCCGGAATTTGCCGCCGTGGCGGCTTCCTGGCGGCTCAGAGCGCCCGCCCTGAAAAGGGCATACTTCCAGCTCAGATAGTCCAGCGCCCGTCTTGTGCCCGTGCTGCCGCTTCCACCTGGTGGCGGTTTTCTCGCGTGCGCGAGGCTCCCGGTTTTAGCGTGGCCCCCCATCGGTGCGGATTTGTCCGGGGGTTTTCAAATTTCGGGAGGGGGGGCATAGCTTCGCTATGAGGCACCCTGCAGCCCCTTTCGCCTGAGCACTTGACCAAATCCAGGCCGCAGATTTTTCCGGCATGCTGTGTCCGTTTTTCGCTGCTCAAATGCGGTTTTTTCGCACATGATTTGCCGGTTTTCTCCCCGCGCGTATTATACCACGTTCGCCCCAGAAGAAAAACCCGTTGTTTGTAATTTCTCCACTCGTTCCCTAATATAATACTCCCCCCCAAGCATTAAAGACTTTCGGTGCTTTAAGACCTTGGGACAGTCTGAGAGGCTTTGCTGCTCTTCCTGCTACGCCTTTGCACTATGACTGGCTTTTTCAGCGCTGTGGCTGGCTTCTTTTCTATGTATTCGATGAACTGGAATGCACTGTATAAAGTCTCGGATGTTTCTCTGTCCAAGACCTCAGCTCCGTCTGGAGGTTCTATACTAGCATTATCTGATATGATTATTGCCGGTTCTGCTTTTGGCCTTACGCAGTTTCTGGACACATGCCACGGGTGCTGACCTACCAGACGGCAACTTGCATTGTTCATCATGTATTTTGCGATTGCCACTGGGTTTACATTATCAGCTTTGCAATACCAGTCACGGTCATTCACCCATTTTGTGTCTGTGTACAGATGGTGATAGTCTACATTTCCGCGCCCCCACACATCCCGGATATCTTCGGTGGTTACGCCGTCAATCAACATATGAAAATGCCAGCGCCCACCCTCGCCTACTCCAACACTGAATACATACTTGATATCACCGCCACGGCTTTTCGCAATTCGACGGAGGCGCTTTACATATTTCTTTGCTTCTGAGCAACAGAAAGACCAGTATTCAGACTTTTTCGTCAAAGACGGATAATGTTCCGCATCGAAAGACGGCGTTACAAAAAAGGCCGTCTTGCTGTCTGAGAAGTTTTCTGCAATAATTGCCGTAAGTGCGATTCGTGAATTTCGGTCATTTACAAGCTGCTGTGCCTTTGCGGTATGGTTCTTCTTTTCTGCTCTTGCTTTTGGGCAGTCATAGCGGGTGGTCATCTTGTAGGCTGTAACCAAGTTGTAGCGGCCCGCCTTTAGTTTTTTCATATATCGTGACATTGAAAGCGCCTCCTTTCTGTTCGGCAGTCATGATATTGCCGCCACCATAGCGGCGGCAATTCAGTTTTGACACATTGCAACGTGTCAATTGTACCGGCTGACCGGTGCAAATTCTTTTTCGTTGCCGGTGCTCAGAGCATAGGCAACGAAAAACCAGCTTTCGCGGCTCCATCTTGCAGGCTCGAAACGATTTCTTACCTTTCCGGTATGAATCTTCATACCTGCGCCCATGGTTCTGCATGTAAATATCTTTTTCACCGTCTTTTGTGCGTAATCGGTAATAAACAGGATTTTTGCACCGGTGGCGGCAGGGAACACGGAATACACGGTTTTCCCACCCTCTGCCGGTACAATATCCCCGTATTTGTCAGGAAACAACTGTGCAAGCTGCTCAAATGCTTTTTGCTCCTTTGCTGCTGCATCGGAAAGAATAGCCGCCCTAAAGTCACTTTCCGCCCGATCTGGTGCAGTGCGCGTATCGATAACACCCCAGGTGTCAGAGGGGTAAAAGTACTTCATAAGCGTCTGCTGCATTGCTGTAACCTTGTCTTTTCTTGTTTGCCTGTATATCTTCATTGCTTTTTCCTCTTCCTACGCCCGCCACAGGGCTGCGGCTGGTGTCTCTTTGGCATCATCGTATTATTGTTCAATTCGGCGGCTTTCCGCATCTAGCTTTTGAAGAAGCGCCGGAATGTTGACATAGTAGGTCATCCCGCTTCTGATATGCGGAATCGTCCCAGCCTTGCATCCATTTCGGATGAAGTAGCAGGAAAGACCTGTAATACGGGCGGCATCTGTAATCTTCTGGTAATCTGCTGTGCTTTTCATTTTAATGTTCCTCCTTTTTGAAACATCATATTGACTTTTTAATTCCTACTTGCTATAATCAAGCTAATTCAAGATACGCTTTACATCAACAACTTACCATAATAGCAATTGTGTGTCAAGTAAGAATTTCACAAAACCATAAATTGAAAGTAATACTTCATTTCTAGGGGGAGCCATGGGCAGGAAAAAAAGTGACGCTTCATCAAATGATGTCCGCGCAAGAATGGAAGAACCATTTGCACAAAGACTAACGTCATTGATTGCAGAACACAACAACGCAAAGGATTTGCAGAATGAGCTAGGGATTTCACCGCAAGCTATCAGCCAATACAAAAACGGTGATACACGCCCATCACTTGAAAATATTTGCAAAATTGCAGATTTTTATCATGTTAGCGTTGACTATCTACTAGGTAGAACTGATGCCAAAAGTACTGACTATAACATTCAAGCTGTGCATGAATACACCGGCCTTTCTGAACTGGCAATACAGAAATTGAAAGAGCTGAACGAATATAACAATGTTAATAGTTACTTAGATGTTTTATCGCTTTTTGTTGAAGATGATGGTTTCCGGGAAATAATAAGCACATTATGTCTTATTATTTCTTGCAAGATTGATTGTCCTGAACAGGTGGTGAAAATCGGACATTTTGGAGACATTAGTAGATTGTCTATGGCTCTAAGTATGCTTAGTGTGATTACAACTACAAGATTAGACATCATCACAGGTAATTACAAAAAGAAGTATACACTATCACCTGAGGATAGGATAGAAAGCGCTAAATCCTCTTTTGTGCAAGAACTAAAAGAAAGCGGTACTGATATTTCGGAATCTGACATAGGTAAAATCGAGTCAATTTTAAGGGGGTATTAAACAAATGCCATCGATCAGGAAGAAAGAAACAGCCAAGGGGGAAGTATTCTATGAAATCCGTGTCAGCCGGGGCCGTGGGAAAAGCTATCTCACAAAGCGCTGGTATGCGCCTGATGGGTGGAGTGCAAAGGCCATAGACCGGGAGATTACGAAAGTAGCTGCAGAATTTGAGCGGCAAGTGGCTGATGGTGAAGTCGTTAGCAAATCCGAGCAAAAGGAAATAGACTTACAGCGCAAGCGTGAGGCCGCAAAGGTGCAGACGGTACGCCAATATGGGGAATCTGTGTTCATGCCGTCAAAAGCAGTTGTCATATCTGAGAATGGGCGTTCTACTTACCAGATGAACTTGAACAACTGGGTTTATCCGGCGATTGGTGACTTAAAAATGCCGGATGTAACCCCGGCGAATATCTCAGCTATTTTGCTATCGATGCAGTCACAGGGGAAAGCTCATGCGACTGTGATAAAGGTCTACACAATTCTGAACAGTCTTTTTAAGGCTGCATTTCTTGACGATACAATTGAACGAAACCCCATGGACAAGGTGCAGCGCCCAAAGCCCAGAAAGGATGAGGTGTCAGAACATATTGAATCATACACCGTACCTGAAATGCAGCGCATTTTATCAGCGTTGGAGAATGAGCCAATAAAGTGGAGGGCATTCCTCCGGCTAATGATTGATACAGGAATCCGGCGTGGTGAGTGTTGCGGGCTTCGGTGGCGGGATGTTGATTTCAAAGCCGGAACAATCACCGTTGCCGGGAACCTCTGCTACACGCCTCAGAAAGGCGTTTACCTGGACACCCCCAAGAATGGCAAAACACGAACGATGGACGTTGACAGGGATGTCATGGAGCTTCTCAGGGCGTGGCGATCTGAACAGGCGGGAAAGGCAATAAGCCAGTATGTTTTTACCCAGGATAACAGCCCGGAACCGATTCACCCACAAAGCCCGACGCGGTACATGAAAAAGTTTTCCGAAAAATACGGTATTCCTGGACTACACCCGCACAAGCTCCGCCAC
>JBJDYH010000347.1:0-2733 GCA_051867135.1 Faecousia sp.
GACCATGCGGAGTGTCCTTATAGGATTTGAGTATCCTTTGAGGACACTCCGCATTTTTTATCTTTCGGGTGAGGCGGGACAATCTTTTACACATTCGATTTTCCCTCCGTGCTTTGCTATTGTATCGATTACGGCGGCTGGAAGCATATCTGCCCTTTGTACCAACACCCTATCAGCCTTTCCGTCAATCACCACTTGAACGAGTTGACTTGCCACAAGGTCAGACCCTTGTTCAGTGAAAGGGTCAGCAATTTCAGCCCTTGGTTTGAGAGCTTTAGCCTGAGCTTCTCCAGAAAGCTGCTCTAAACGTGCAAACCGAATGTATAGTGCGACATTTGCTTTTTTCATAAATATCACCTCCTCATACAGCAATCCGATCCGGGGCGTAGCTGACGGCTACGCCCTTTCTTGTTGGCAATACGATGTCAATGTCAGGGATATTCCGGCGATCCGGCACGTCAAAGGCCCCAATGCAGTTGTAGAAAATCGTGACCCGCTGGGTTTTGACCCCATCCTTCTTTTCAGCGGGATATACCTCGATACGTTCAATAAGCTCGGACACCATACGCTGGGTAACGGTGGTTGCGTTGGTGTAGCGGCGTACCATGCTCAGAAACTCCTCAACATCCATTTGCTGACCTTCGGTTTTTTGCACTTCCAGCCGCAGGGCCTTGATCTTCTTTGCCAGTTCGCCCTGTTCCTCCTCATACCGTCTGGACATTTTGGCAAAGCGGGCATCGTCAATCTTGCCGGACACATTGTCCTCATAGAGCCGCTCAAAAAGCGTATCCAATTCCTTGTCCCGGTTTACCAGCCCGACCAGCTCCCGCTTTTTCAAGCGGTGGTTGTTTTCTGCTACCTTTGCGGAGCGGCCAAGTATGGCCTTTAGAAAATCGTCCTCGTACTCGTTGGCAAAGGCCGCCAGACGGCGGATCTCGCAGAGCACCACCTGCTCCAGAAAGTCAAGCCGGATATAGTGGGTTGAAGAACATTTGCGGAGTCCAGAATTGTGGTTTTGGCAGCTAAAGAATTTGATGTCATGGTTGCCCTGGTTGAAATGGAAGTTGAGATTGCCGCCGCACTCCGGGCATTTCATGCGCCCAGAGAAAATGCTGGGCTCTTGGGTAACAGTAGGCCGTCTGCGGCGTGTGCCCTTGGTGAGCGCCTGCACCTTTTCCCATGTGGCCCGGTCAATGATGGGCTCATGGACGTTAAGAAAGATGGCCCGGTTTTCTACGGGATTTTCGATCCGTTTTTTCAGCTTGTAGGACTTGGAATAGCTCTTAAAGTTGATAACGTCCCCGCAGTATTCCTGGGTGGTCAATATCTTCTTGATGGTGGTGTGCCCCCATTTTGTGGGTTCAACGGTACTCTTAGAGCCACCCCGGTTTGTCCCCCTGGCCCGCCAGTAGTAAGTGGGATTGTTGATACCGTCCCTTTCAAGTGCAGCCCCGATCTCTGCCAGTCCGTAACCGTCAAGGGCCATACGGTAGATACGCCGGACAACAGCGGCAGCCTCCGGCTCTATCACCCAGCGTTTGGGGTTGTCCGGGTCTTTGATATAGCCGTAAGGCGGCGGGGAGAGTGGGATACCAGCGTTGCCCTTCATTTTGTTGACGATCTTCCGCTTCTTGGAAATGTCCTTGGCATAGTATTCGTTCATTATGTTTTTGAAAGGCGTGAAGTCATCCTCGCCCTCGCTGCTATCCAAACCGTCAGAGACAGCCACCAGCCGCACGTCATGGGCTGGGAAATATTCCTCCGTCAGCTTGCCCACTTCTATGTAGTTGCGGCCCAGGCGGGACAGGTCTTTGACGAACACAGCGGTGATATATCCGGCTTCAATGGCTTGGATCATCTTCTGGTAGCCGGGGCGTTTCATGGTTGTACCTGTCACGCCATCGTCCACAAAAAAGATCGTATCAGTATATCCCTTGCTCTTGGCGGCCTTTTGGAGTAGCTTTTTCTGATTTGTAATGCTGTTGGACTCAGTTTCCAGATTATCGTCACGACTCAAGCGGCAATATAGAGCTGCCGTGCCGTTTTGGATTTTACTTGACTGCTTCAAAATTTCCTCCTTCCCAAGCAGTCAAGCAAGGCTCTTATCCTATGTATATTATACCTCTCTTGACCGCCCGTGTTAAGGATGGCAATAAAACAAATTAAGCTGGCTCCAAATCGGCCAGCATCAGCTTCAAAAGAATGTCGCGCATAGACTCACCATTATCCTTGTAGACAGGCGTGACAATAAATTTGATTTTATCTATCTGATAGGTATATTCCTCTTTTGTGGTAGTATCGGCCATAGTTCCCTCCTCTCCGAAAATGTGTTGATTGCCTCTTGTTCCCTTGTCCTCTGGGGAAACGCAGAAAGGCGGCACCGCTTGCGTGCCGCCTTCTTGCCTTTCTCCACCTCCTTGGGACAAAGTGTCTCAAAGCCCATGGGCATAAGAAATGGGAGCGCCGCGCCTTATTTTGGCCTGTCATAAGACAGCAGTTGAACGCACGACGCTCCCGCTGGGGAGTGCAGCGGCCCGGAGGGACAAGCGGCCAGCTTGTCCGTGCGGATCGTGGCCGCAGAGGTGGCAATCCTCTTTTGCGGCTTGACGCAATTTGCGTCCTCCGTTTGGCTCCCCGCAATGGCTCGGAGCCGCTGCTATTCAGTTGTTGAGGGGGTCAGAAAACACCTCTCATATACCAAGGACAAAAAATCATCCTTTGAGGGGGTCTAAT
>JBJDYH010000347.1:2833-6008 GCA_051867135.1 Faecousia sp.
ACCGCGTCAGACACCTCGATAAATTGATCTTCTATGTACCACGGGTAAAACTCCCGTAAATTGATGGTTGTCATTTGTATTCCTCCGTTTTGATTTTTGAGTTTGTGTGAATCAAAACGGAGGGCAGGCGGGCCCCGGCAGCGGGGGCCTGCCTTGAGACAAAGTGTCTCAAGGCATAAAGAAACGCCCGCGCAGCTTAAAGCTGCACGGGCGCAGGAGAAACGAGCGTTATTTTCAAAATGCTTTTTGTTGCGACGATTTTCGCATCCGTGGGTAGTTTCTATCCGTCCGGGGCAGGAGCTTTTTTTGATAAATCAGGTGGACGGATAGGCATTGAGGACAACAGGGCCTCCTTTAAACGGCAGCTGCCCTTTCAGGGGTAGGATGGCAATTCATAATTTTTTAATACTCACCTTGTCCCTCTATGGGCTGCTCTGGTTTATCTTGACCCTCGCGTGTCAGCACACGAACCCAGCGATAACGATTGCAGGTAATAGAGTTCGGAATGCACTTTAAGATTTGATCTGCCTTTAGAAAGCAAAAAGTGACAAGCGGTGGAAATTTGAACACAAATGCGCTTAAAAACGCAGCAGGTATTGTGAACAGCCACATGAACAGATTATCTACTACAGCAGCGTATTTTGTGACACCGCCTCCGGCAATAATGCCGCTTTCCACCGGATATTCATAACAAGTTCCAACCGTTGTAATACTTAATACAGTCAAAAAACTAATCGCCAGCTCTTTTGTCTCATCAGACACAGAGTATATTCCAACGATAGAATCTTTTAATATGAACATGAGGCCGCCAAACACTATACCAATCAAGAGAAAAATGGCTTGCATCGTCTTGGCATAGGAGCGCACCATGTCCAGCCTGCCTTCGCCAATGGTTTTACCTGTTGTAACCGATGCCACATTTGCACAGGACATGCCCACAACAGCAAAAATTTGAAAAATTACAATAGCAATACTGTTGGCCGCAATTACTGTTGCGCTGATATGCCCCAGAACAGCGGTTTGCGCTGCCTGAGCAACACCCCAAAGCATCCCGCTTAACACGATGGGCGTAGATACCTTTATGTAGTCGCTCACATAAGTAAAATCAAAACGCAGCAGTTCGTGAAGCTTCATTCTCAGCTTTTTATCAACAAACAGGACATAAATCAGAATAATGAAAAGCTCAACAATTCTGCTGACCAGCGTTGCTACGGCAGCACCGACGATACCCAACTCAGGCGCGCCAAAATTACCATAAATAAAGCAATAGTTCAGGCAGATATTGATACAGATGGTGCTAATGGACATAACGGTTCCAATCATTGCAGTTTCCACGCTTTGCAAAGAATACATCAGAGAATTGGACACAGAAAAAACCAGATATGTCCAGCAGATTACATTCAGATACCGCGCTCCTTCGGCAATAACAGCCTGATCGTTTGTGAATAGGGAAAGCACTCCGGTGGGAATTGCTTTAGAAACAACAAAGAAGATAATCCCTACCATAAAGCCAAATTTCACGCCGATATTGATGATTTTTTTGATGGGCTCTGTACGGCGCTGTCCCCAATATTGAGAGGCCAGCACGACAATTCCCATACCGATACCAGCCGCAATTTGCTGGAGTGTAAATTGAATTTGATTTACCAGCGTCGCGCCGGAAAGCGCCAGTTCCGTGTAGGTTCCCAGCATAATATTGTCAGCCATGTTGACTGCCAGTGCTGCCAACTGCTGAAGTGTGATGACAGCAAGCAGCGGAAAAAATGTACGATAAAATGTTCTGTCTCTCGTGAAAAGACCAAAAATCTTCTGCTCTTTGTCAGGTGGCAGAACAATATAATTTGCAGATCTCATATAAAACTCCTCCGTGCTATGTATAATGATAAATTATCGCACAATCTGCAATCCAGTTCTTGCATAATACAGCCCTAATATGATAAAATATCTCCAAATTTAGAAAAGGCGGAGTTTTTGTGCAGACTTTTTATATACCTACGGATGAATCTATGCGCTCCACACTTGCCTACGGAACAGACGAGTTTCCTTTTGCCTATTATCTGGATGAAATTGAAGCGTACAACAGCCGCTGTGTTGAGTGGCACTGGCACAGAGAGTTTGAGCTCTCGTTGGTTGTAAAAGGAAATGTATCCTGTAAAATCGGGCATGAATCTATATGCTTGGGGGCTGGAGACGGTCTCTTTATTAACAGTAAAACTATTCACCGATTTGAAACGACAAACGGCGGAACGCTGAAAAATCTAATTTTTCTCCCTGAATTTATCGCTCCATCTTCTTCAGCAGTATTCAGAAGATATGTACAGCCATTCCTGTCTGCGGATTGCGAATGTGTTATTTTGAAGCATGATGATAAATTACATGATAGAATTTTACAAATTATCAGTGAGATATGTGAAACAGTAAAAGCAGGTAAATTGATATGGGAGCTCCAGACGCAACGGCTTGTTTTAAGCTTATGGCAGGAGCTGTATATGCAATCGCTGCAAGGGCTGAACAAGGATCGTTTGCACGAGGAACAGATAACACAGGCACGTTTGCGTGAAATGCTTTCTTATATTCATAAAAACTATGGGAGTACAATTTCGCTCGGAGATATCTCAAAGGCGGCAAATATCAGTTCCAGTGAAGCGTTGCGCTGTTTTCATGCAGGTATCCAGACAACACCGGTTAGATATCTCAATAATTACCGTTTGCGCCGGGCAAAAAGCTTACTGCTTGCAACGGGCGATACCATTACCGCCATTGCATCAGCAGTCGGCTTTGAAAGCACAGGATATTTTTGCAGAGTGTTTAAGGCCGAGTATGGATACACACCGAATGAATTTCGGAAGATGCACTGAATTATAGAGACATCAGTGTATGGGAGCTTTCAGGGTCGCGCACGAAACGGCAAGCAATGCAAGTGTGGACACACTTGCTATTTTTGCGGGGCTGGCAGCCCCGCAAAAATGCTTGTTGGGGAGCCTCCCCAAACCCGGCCTTTGGGACAAAGTGTCCCAAAGATTGTCTGCGTCACAGGCTGCTACCGCACCTGTTCCTTATCGTCGCGCCCGCCGGTCACACCGAGCAAATGATCCACGTTTCCCTTGACGGTGACGAGCTCCCGCATATCCCGCTGGGCCTGCCGGTACTCGGCATAGAGGGCCTTTTTCTGCTC
>JBJDYH010000348.1:0-5956 GCA_051867135.1 Faecousia sp.
ATTTTGTAGAAAAAGTCCGTCTTTTGCGGATCGGACAGCAGGGACAGGGTTTTGGAAACCCGGAACTTTTTCTTGCACAACTCGCAAATCACCAGATTGTCCTCGTCCCGGGGCGTCAGGGCAATGACAAGCTCCATATTCCCGGCCCCCGCATCCTCCAGAATGTATGGCTTGGTTCCGTCGCCGTGGATGACGGTCAGCTTTTCGTTCTCCGCCAGTTTTTCGCAGTCGGGCAAGGCCTTATTGATGACCGTGACCCGATAGCCTTTGTTCAGCAGGGATTGGGCCAGAGATTTCGCCTTGCTCCGACCACCGACCAAAAGTACATTTCCTTTCATGCGCTTACCTCCTATTACAATATATTTGGACAAGGAAGCCGGGCAGCCAGTCCGGCTTCCTTTCCATCTCATGCCTAAGCTATAATAAGAGGAGCAACTGGCTGACCTATACCTCCTTGGGCTTTCATGCCCGTTGAAAAGACTGTCAGCCATCCTCTTATTGTAGCGTTCGATTTGAGCAGGTTGAGCCATAGAGTTCGTGTTACCCAATAGATTGAATCGGCAATGAGAAAAAGATGGAACCCGGTTGCGGATAATTTGTATTGGAGGAAGAAACATGAACTCTGTTGGCATCGACGTCTCGAAAGGAAAGAGCATGATAGCGGTCATGCGCCCCTTTGGAGAGGTGGTCTGCTCACCCTTTGAGGTGCCCCACACGTCCAGTGAACTCAGCGCGCTGGCAAGGCGGCTGAAAAGCCTGGACGGTGAGACTCGCGTGGTCATGGAGGCCACAGGCAATTACCATTTACCCATCGCAATGGCGCTCCATGAAGCGGGGATCTATGTTTCTGTAGTCAACGCTATGCTGGTGCATGACTACGGGAACAACTCGTTGCGCCGCGCCAAAACCGATAAGAAGGATGCCGTAAAACTGGCAAACTATGGTCTTGACCGCTGGCTGAATCTTCCAGAGTTTTCTCCAGAGGAGGAAATTCGGATGCAGTTAAAAACCTGCTATCGGCAGTATCAGCAGTATTCCAAGATTCAGACCATGCTGAATAACAACCTGATTTCTCTGCTGGATACCGTGTTTCCCGGAGTAAATCGCCTGTTTTCCAGCCCTGTAAGAGCCGACGGTAGCGAGAAATGGGTGGATTTCGTTGAAACTTTCTGGCATTGTGAATGTGTCAGCGGACTGCCCCAGAAGGCATTTGAGAAGAAATATCAGAAATGGTGTCACAGGTACGGCTACCATTTCAGTGAAGCCAAGGCACAGGAAATCTATGCCACTGCCTGTGGAGCTGTTGGTGTGATGCCGAAGACGGAAACAACACATCTTCTGATTACGCAAGCCGTCTCACAGCTGAAAGCTACTGCTACCGCTCTTGCGGAACTCAAGAAGGAGATGCTGCGTCTGGCTGAGTTGTTACCGGAATTTCCGGTGGTACAGAAGATGTACGGCACTGGGCCGACTCTGGGGCCCCAGCTCATGGCCGAGATTGGCGATGTGCGGCGATTCCACTCAAAGAAAGCCCTGGTTGCTTTTGCCGGTATTGACGCTCCGCCAAACGATTCCGGACAGATCGCCGGCAACCACAAGGCTATGAGTAAAATCGGGTCATCCGCACTTCGCAGGACATTGTTCCTGATTATGGGTGTGTATCTCCAGAACGCTCCTGTGGATGAGCCGGTGTACCAGTTCATGGACAGAAAGCGAGCCGAGGGTAAGCCCTACAGGGTCTACATGATGGCTTCCGCAAATAAGTTCCTGCGCATCTATTACGCCACGGTTAAGGCTTATCTCAACGCTTTGGAAACAGCGTAATCCTGTACATACTTCACCGGCTAGCCGCCGTTTCAAAAAAAGAAACGCAAAGCGGCTTAGATTGGTGCGCCATTTTGGTGCTGTAGATATTTCTGGAATTTTGTGCTGTAGATATTTCTGAAATTTCTACTTGACTTTTGTTAGCAGGTCTTTTCAAAGTCTTCCAGGCTGCCCCGGAAGCATCCGCATTTCACCCGGATTTCCGGTTCCTCGTCTTCCATTGCCCGATAGAAGGTGACAAAATCATCACGGCTGCCGATGGGGCCGATGCTAAGAAAATGATTCTGCGAGGTGATATTGGCGTGTTCGCTGAGATAGGCCTCCGCCGTGATCACCGCGTCGCCGCCGACATGGGCAAATTCTCCCAGAATTGCGCTGCTGGTAACAACCGCATGGTCTTCCACTACCGCAAAGTCAGAAACACAGGCTTGCCCGCCCACAATTGCGTATCCGGCAAGGAACGCATTGCCGGCGACGGTTGCATTGTCGCGAACATGGGCGTGACCGGTAATCACGGCATTGCCCATGACAATTGCCTCGTCGCTGACCCTGGCTTTGCCCAGCAGCATACTGTTGCCCATGACAATCCCATTGTCCGCCACCCAGGCGTCACCGTCCTGGCGCAGATTATCCTCTTTCTCTATCCAGCCGCCCAGCGTTCCCGCTTTGACGCCGCCGATATCCCGCAGCGCGCGGATGCGCCGCAGCAGGATTTCCTCCTCAAATACCTTGGTTTCTCCCGTGAATTCATATTTATACATTTGTGCAACTACTCCTTTCCTTGCGCGGCTGCGGCGAAGATCGGGCGAAGCCGATCCATGCTTTCGTTCCAATGGGCCAATCGCGGGCCGCAGGGTTCCCGGCAGGTTGCTTCATCCGGGCAGAACAGGCAGGGGTGGCCCTCGGGATATTCCGCTGGCACCGATTCCGGATATTCCCAATAGCAATTCTTGGGTCCGTAGGGCAGGGACGTGCGGATTCTGCGCAGATGGGCCTGGGCACGGTAGCCGGTGGCCGCTGCCCATTGCAGAAAGGCCTCCAGATTCTCCCACTGGCCCTCCTCTCTCAGCCCCTTTTTCCTCCAGAAATTTTCATACAGGGTAAATATCTGATTGTGGTTCAGACCGTAGCGGGGTTTATACATTCCCATAGTCCTCCTTTCCGGGTTTCCTGTTCCAAATATCCCCATGGGCAATATAGCGGATTTCGCGCTCACTAACGCCGTATTTTGCCGCAAGTGCTCTTTTGGGCGTTTTGCTTTCCCGATATTCCCGCCGTATGGCCTCAACCTGCTGCCAGGTCAGTTTCGCATTTCCATTCCGATCCCCGCTGGCTTGGCGGCCTTTGGCGTCCCTGTCGGCCATATTGTCCATGTCCGTTCCAAGGAAGAGGTGTTCCGGGTTGATACACCTTGGGTTATCGCACCTGTGGCACACGCACATTCCCGGCGGTATTTCCCCACAGGCAAGCTCATAGGAAATTCTGTGCACGTACCGCTGCATGCGTCTTCCCTGTATGGATAAGGTTGTTCTGCCGTACCCATCGGAATTGACATATCCCGTCCATTCCCGGCAGCCGGTTTCCGGGTTCACGGCGCTTTTTTCTTCCAGGCGTGCAATCCACTTGTCTTTATTCGGTATCGTTTGAATCCTCCTTTCCGCTCTCCAGCCCCAGGGCATCCCCCAGGCCCCGGAGCAGCTGCTTCATCTGTCCCGGCAGTTTTTCATAATCCCGCTGCTGGGTCTGCCTTGCCTGGTAGGAGCGCTGGAAGTTGGAGCCGATGACGCTCTGCACGGTCTGGGCGTCCATCTGCGCCCATTCCCGCAGCTGGGCGGGGCTGCCCACAAGCCGCTGCACGTCCTCCGGCAGCTTGGCGAATTCCTCCGCCGCGCCGTAGCTGCTGTTCCGGAGCGCGGCGGAAACATAGCTCCAGGCCTCGGCAGGGGTGGCTGTCATCCTGTGGAGCATCCGCTGCAGCTGCTCGTTGACCTGCCCCACGCTGGGCATGAAGCCTTTCGTATCCGTAGCCATGTAGGCCATGGCGGCGGCGAACACCTGCTGCTTCGGGTACTCCGCGAACATCTGCTGCCACAGGGCAATCTTGGCCTGGACGCAGTTGTCCGACATGCCCCGGAAAGCGTCGGGATAATTGGATTGCAGGACGGTGAGCAGCTCCGCCGTTTCCTTTCTAGTCGTCGAAATCCCCCCTTTCGATCATGGCGGCCAGACGGTCAGCCCCGTGGGTATACTTGCGGATGGTCTGCTCCCTGGCCCGTAAAAGCCAGCCGTTTATAAACCTGCGGATTCCTTTTCTGGTCTTCCATCTGTCCGGATTGCTCATGAGCCATGCCCGCATAGCGGTCAATTCCCTGGTGACATCCAGATCGTTGAATTCCTGGGCCAGCTGGTTGGCATATTCCGCCGTTACCACATATTCCGTCTTATCCTTTAACGGAAATCGCATCACCTCCTGCTCCTCTCTCCCGTCTTCCGGGAGAGGGGAGCTTATATAACTTTCGTTCTCTATCTCATTCTCTGTCTCTACCTCTTTCTCTATCTCTGTCTCTTTCTCTATCTCTATCTCTATCTCTTTCTCTTTCTCCCCCTTTTTCTCCCCCTTGTTATCGGGTTGATATCCGTTTGTTATCGGTTTGTTATTGGGCTGCCATCGGATTGCCATTCCTTTTTTTCCGGATTCCGCTTTCTTCCTGCCGCTGTCCAGGGTGGGCTTGATCAGGATAAAAGCGGTTCTGGCAATCTGGGATTCCAGCGCCGGCTCCGTGCCGAACAGGGCGTAGGGGATAATCGCCTCCAGCACCGCGTGCCGGTCCTCCGGCGGCAGGTATTCAATGGCATCCCAATAGGAGCGGTAAAAAGTAAATTGATTTCTAGGCTCCATGAACCCCTCCGCCCTTTGTTAAAATTTCTCGTTCAGGAAATATTCGCTGTATTTTACTTCCTCTCCAAATCGATTCCGATAGGTTATCAATCGGCTTTCAATGGAATACCCCTTTTGCCGCAAATCATAAATTCGCTTCCGCAATTGGGTACAGCCATAGAGCACGATTGCGTCCAACGGATTAATGGGGCCGATGTTCCGCATGTGCCAGAGAATCCGTTCACACTGAGACATAGCCCCCTCCTTACCAGGGATCCCCGCCGTCCAGGTCCGGCTCCTCTACCAGGATGGGAGCGCTCTCCATTTCCCCCTCGCAGATATCGCAGACCAGCACCGTGACCCCCATGATATCCAGCTCGTAATAGGCGTCACCGGGTTCCAGCTGCCGCCCGCAGCAGTCGCAGACGGGGGGCCATTCCCCGCCGGATACCAATTTCTTAAGATCAACAGCCATTGCTTTTTTCCTCCTTTTGTGGTAGAATTCTTATGGTTCTTTTTCTCTGCCGCCGCTTCCCGGGCCTGGGGGCGGCGGCGCTTTCATGCCAGGGCCAGGATTCCGAACGCCGCCAGCAGGCAGGCCAGGCCGCCGCAGAGCACCCGCAGCGTGGTAATCTGCTGCCTAAGCGCCAGGTTCTCCAGCTGCAGGTCCATCAAGCGGCAGTACTCGCTTTCCGACACGAACCAGCAGGGCTTCCCGGGCAGCCGTTTCCCGCAGGTCACCAGCTGTACGGCCTCGTCGTTCTGCTGCTCAAATTCAGTCATTGGTTTCACCTCCTCTCAAATTGTTTTCTGTTTAATTTTAGATTTTTTTCAAAAAAAACGGTATAATTGTGTAAGTATAAATTTTATAAAGTTTTAATCTTTTGGCGAGTTGTACAAATCATCAGCGCTTTCCTTGGTTATTTTCCAATAAAAAAAGCAGCCGTTAAAAAACAGCTGCTCTATTTTTATAAAATCCTCTCAGAGAATCCTAACCATAAATTCCACACTCCTCACTCCTCACTCCTCACTCCTCACTCCACTCTCCACTCTATGAAATGGCCTTCCTATACTCAGCCATATCCACGACCTTCCCCGTCAGCCGGGCCTGCTCGATGGCAAAGGCCATGAGGTGGCTTTCCACACTGCGGGAAATGGAGCTGCGGGATTCCTGCTTGCCGGAGAGAACTGCGGTAAAATCCTCCATGATCCCCGCGTCGCCGCCGCCGTGGCCGCTGCCGTTGGTGCGGATGT
>JBJDYH010000349.1:0-5943 GCA_051867135.1 Faecousia sp.
AATTGGGAGGCATGATTGAAAAGTATTCAGCGCATAAGGAGTGTTCATATGAAAAGCTACAAAGACCACAGGGGTCATCTTACAGTCATCATGATATGAAAGGGTGAGAGATAATGAAAAAAAACTTGAAGACAATCGGGGCTTCGCTCCTCTTGTGGGTAATCCTTGATGCTTCTGCAGCCCATGCGGAGCGAATGTACTATCTCAATCCGGACGGCGGTCAATACCTGCATTCCGATCCCCACTGCAGCACAATCAATTCTAAGTACTGGCCGATCATGGAACAGCTTTCGCCGGAAGAATTGAAGGAAAAGACCGAATACAGGAGACTCTGCCGCAAATGCTGCATCGAAAAGAACAGGAAAGCTGCCTTCTTTGATGGTAAGGATGCGGTGGATGGCTGCTTTGATGTCACTGAAAAAGCAGCAGAACGCATGGAGTTCTATCTGTACTGTTACCATAACGCCGAAAGCTACATGATCGAGCAGATTGGCGAACGAAATGAGCAATACAAAATCCTGGTGGCGGGCGGAAATGGCCGATGGGGTTATCCGGATGAGGACGACATCCCCCGGGACATGGCGCTAGCCATTGGCTACGCCGCGTTGCAGGAATATATCGGTATCGGAGACGACGACCTGTGTCTGTATCTGAGCGATCCCTGGCTGGACGTCCAATCGCATGATTTCCATGAGTGGCGGATCGGCTTCTATCCGGTGCTTCACACGCAGAGATTCTACAATAGCACGGGATACACTGTGCTCATCAACGCGGACAACGGATTGGTTTCCAGAATAGAGTATTATTAAATGTAAGGCGAGATAGCCCCCACGAAGAGGGCTATCCCGTCACAGAAGAGAATTAAGCAATATAGTTGGAGGAAACCCAGCCGATGCCAATCGACGAGGAAACCCGCCACCATCCAGTGTGCGTAGTATCCAGAACATAGACCGTATCGTTCTGATTCAGCGTTCCGAAAGATTCCGCACTGGTCGTGGGACGAACACGGATATTCACGGAGCTACCATTAATTCTGTGAGCCGGAAAGGTGGTTCCAGACTTGACAGAAATATAGCGAGCGTATACAAAGCCGCTTCCGAGATTGTTGAACCTCTGATTGCACCAAAGCCAAGCCTCTCGATTCTCAGTAGTACCACCAGCAGTAATCATGCGAACATCCACATCGGCAAGTTCCTGCAGAGCACCACGCGAACCGTAGCTGGTGCTCGGGCCATAACGAAGGTTAACATTGGGAGCAATAACAGAACCACTAAAGGACGAACCCAGCTCAAATCCGCTGACTTCAGAACCACCGGTGTCACTGCTACCGCTGGATACCTTTGTGAACATGTCTCCACGAACCCAGCCCATTCCTTGACCGAAATCACCCTGAATCCATCCGTAAGTACCGACCTTTTCAATAGAAGATATCCGCGTAGACACACCAGAATTCACGGTATAAAGAATACTATTACCGTCCGCAGCATCTCGGACATTGACAGCGTTCTTCCTAACCTTAACAGTGTCATTCCACTTTACAACATACGCCTTCTTCACATAGCCAGTCGTGGTTGAGCCATTATAGACGAAAGTGGTTCGATACCATTCGTCGTTATGGTTCTCGATCGTGATATAGGAGCCATCAGCATAACTGCCAAGAGCAGCAGCAGATTGGCTCGCGCTCGCTCGGCGATTCAAAGTGCCGCCAACAACAATACCATACATAGTGTATTTCTCCTTATTCTTTTTGCATCCGGTTATCGGCGGCCACCATTTCCTTTTGCTGGTTATATCTTAGCGCAAGATTTAGTTATTGAAAAGTGACAAGTTCATGCTATATTCGTGAAATTTCACAGACAAAAGGGCGACGAAAAAGGGACAGTTGAAATGCTGCTAAAAACTCTGTTGGATAGAAAAATGTCTGAAAGCTCATTGATTTCTTTCAATACTACTTGATCATACAAAAACAAGAATATCTACGAGCGTTCTTATGACTGGTCGAAGAATTACTTGCATCTTCATGCTCACTAGTAATTGTTCACATAACAATACTTCTTTCATACACTTCGTTAGAACCCATGTCAAGATACTTAGGACAAGAAAAAAGCCTTAATCTGCATGATCAAAAAGCAGTAGGCGTTATAGAATAAAGATAGATTTAATATACTTTATGCTGCAGACAGGAGGGTCTTGGATGAAACGTAGGATTATCCTCATTCTTTGCTTTCTTGGTATGTGCATGCCACCCTCATTGTGTATGGCACAGTCCACGCAAGATACTCCCGCAGTCATCGACGGCGGAAACGCAGATCGCGTGCATCTGCGGGCCGGGCCGTCCGTTCAATCCAAATCTCTGGGGCTCTATTTCACTGGCACAGAGCTACTCTGTTCGTCAGATCCCACGCAGAAATGGACGAAGGTTGTCATAGGTTCCCAAGAAGGGTACGTGAAATCAGAGTATCTGCGTTGGGGAAATGATCGAGAAAGCGTACAGTCTAAGCAGCCCTTGGCCGCTATTCGAGCTAAGAACTGGGTCAACCTGCACAGTGCGCCCTCCGAGGATGCCTCAGTAGAAGGGAAATTATACACTGGCGATGTCGTAACCCTTCTGGGAGAGACAGCTACGCAGTGGTATCTGGTTGCCTCGCGTCATGTTCACGGATATATTCACAGCAATTATATTGATTTGCGGGATCAGTCTGTACAAGATAATTCCGTTGACGCAACCATTGAACTCTCTTTTGAATTTGGTCAGTTGGCTTTTCAATACGGTGATTCATTTGGGAATATCATGAGAAAGAGCAAACTTGTGGGGTATCCATTTGAATGCCTTGGGCCACAAGAAATCTATTACTACTCCATGTATGATGAGGCAAAGGCAGTCGAATATTGCATCGGTGTGGGGTTTGATGAGCATCAGCGTGTTGACTACGTTTCTTTGCAGGGTAGTGGAACCGTTAACAAAACGATCCAATATCCCATAACCTTCGACGAGCTGACTAATCAGATCGGAGTATCTATTCTACCCCAAGTCTTTATCACAGAGGGCAAGGTAAACACTGTTTGCTATCTATGGGAATGTGGTTCCTATTGCATTCAAGCGATGGCGTGGCCTTTATCCATATATAATGTCAATGATCTGAACGTTGAGGCAATCGACATTTATTCCAGCAAAAGAACGCCAATACAGCAAATCACTTTGACCCCAGTATCTAATAGAAATTGAAAAGATATATCACAAAATATCACTCATTCCAAAAACAAACATAATGAGTAAGATTATCACTTTACACAAATAGGCCACAAAACATCTAAATTAGGTGTTTTGTGGGCCATTTTTACATTAGTGTTTGTACTGTTTATCCTTGGCGAAACCAGTTGTCTCCCCTAATTCCGGATTCAAACGTGATTACAGAAGGACAGTTTTAATTTTCTCGTAATAGCTCTTACGCTGTTCCCAAGAACCCGTACCGCCCTGAACAAGTGCAGTTACCTTTTTAACAGTAGTATCTACAGAACTATTCCAATACTCTAAGATTACATTATTAATGTCCTTATCTGTATTGTGTTGACTGAAATACCATGCTGCGGATACCATTGGATAATTATTCGCAACCCGTTTCGTTGCAGTTCGCCACGCAGTGACCTGCGAATCCGCTCCATAACCAGTAGCAGATTTAAGCCAATCATGGAATGCAGAATAGTTCTTACTTCCAGTCAGCTGCATGAAACCAGCTCCGTAGAAGCCTCCGTAACTTGCTTGGCTGCCTTCAGAATAAATGTACTCCGTCATTGTGTTGCCACTGTCACATTCCTTGCGTCCCTGCGCGAGGAAGTGCCTGATCTGTACTTTGCTGGTAAAGTTGAAAGAGGTGTTATTTATAGCTTTATTAAGCCTATCAACATGGTCCGGAGAAATCACATACGGCCCCGTAAATCCACAAAGAACCAACTTCCCGGCAGTTAGTCTGCACGACCCTTTCTGCCCTTCAACAAACCATCCAGTAGAATTGCTATCATCTTCCAGGACTGCAAGAGTACATTGGCCGACAATGCCGTCGTTTCCAAGCACAGAGTACTGGTTCTGAAAAGAAATGACTGCATTCTTTAGAGCCTGGTCAAAGATATTACTAGTCACGTTGGCAACAGAAATGCCTTTACCCTGCAGAAGCTTTCGGAGCTCCACAACTGCTTCGCCAGTGTCATTCAGGCGAATAGTAGATTTGCCATTCCGAACGCTATCGAGAACAGTTGGAGCAGTACTACTACCACCGCCGGTATCACTGCCAGTAGAGTCGTTATAGTAAGCAGTATCCATAACATGCTTCGCCATAACATATCCGGTATAGCTATTGTACTTTGCAGCAAGCCACTCACCAGACATAGACTTCACATAGATCGTGGCCCCATCAGGGATAGTCGTCACAACGCTACTGCTTTGAGATGCAGAAGCACGCATATTCAACGTGCCACCCACACCATTCTTCTCGGTATCAACAACAGCTGCAATGGTGTAATCACCGCCACCACCGCCGGTGTTGTCGTCAATCGTCAGGAAATCAGAGGAACCCCAGCCAGTGCCAGACGCATTGCTTACTCGAAGCCAGCCATTGTCAGGGCCTTCCAGTACTCGCATCGTAGAGCCCTTTGCGGCAGTGAAAATGACAGTTGCACTTGTACTTGCAGACTTCCGGATGTTCAAAGGGCCGGAAGTGGTGGTCACGGTACACGCCTTACCGCCAGCCGTGATTGCCACATACTGAGCGACCACATAACCAGAGTGCCCACCATAGGACGTACTGAACCATTCCTGATTGCCACTAATGGTGCTCACAGAAATAGACGTCCCGTTAGGAATCGAGGTAGGAGAACTCGCAGAGGTGCTTGCGGATGCTCTAAGTTTGAGGCTGCCGCCAACAACCTTGCCATTAAAAGTTGCCATAGTTATTATCCTTCTTTCATTTTTTGCATCAGGTTTTCGGCGGCCACCATTTCCTTTTGCTAGTTATATCTTAGCGCGGTATTTCGTTATTGAAAAGTGACAAGTTCATGCCATATTCGTGAAATCTCACGGACAAAAGGGCGACGAAAAAGGAACAGTAGAAATGTACCGCGGCATTTCAATTGCACACCAGAGTTAGCTTTTGCGAGCAACAAAGCATCCAATATCGAAGAAAGCATATGGTGAGAAGTGGAAAGAATATGGTCAATGTGAGAGAACAATGATGCGCTGTCAGGAGCATGCGTTGAAAAAGATCCAGAGTTTTATGAATGAGCAAGAAGGTATCGATATTCGTGAAAACTAACGTTTTATATCTTGCCTATAAATCTCATCTTTGGGAAGAAAGACTCTTGCTTTTTCGTTATATGGATGAAATCAGCAAAAAAAGCTAAGAAAGGGGGATGGTGGGGAAAATGTGCATGCCTCACTGAAACTATGTCGAACATTAGAAGGGAAACTATAACAAATAAGGAGAAAAGATGATGAAAAAAGCAATATTGGGAATTTGTTTAGCATTCGTTTGTTTCATATCCTTTTGTTCAGCCTATGCGGAAGAAAGTCCGGCTTTTTCCATCATCAGGCAGCATTTGCTGGCCAATGAAAGCGACACCTCGATATGGAGCGAGGAGTCAATCTCTGCGATGATCGCGGAGCTCGCGCAAAACGGGTATCCCGTTTCGGATCGTGAATACGAGGGGGATGCGTATATCTACGATGTGACCCTGGATATCCTGGAGTCCGTTCTTGGCGATTATTCCGATTGGTCAATCGAGGAAAAACACCTGTTTGATCAGATCATGGTGGAATGTGGAGAGCTGCCATATTGCCATAATCTGCTGCCGGGAGACGGGGAGATTGCTCAGGAGGACGCATTGCGCCTCGCATTGAACGAAATAGCAGAACGCTTTCATCCAGATCAATCCATGCTGGACAAGCCGTTT
>JBJDYH010000350.1:0-5943 GCA_051867135.1 Faecousia sp.
AGGCGCTGGCACTTTAATTAAATTTTACTGTGAATGCGGAGCTTTCACAGTAAAACCGATAACCTGTTATGAAATGGCAGCCCTGTGGATACTTTTATCAGCTACATTTTCCGCCTGCGTAATGGGGACGACATTTGACTGCCCCATAAGGCTTAAAAAGGTACCTGCCGCGGAAATCAATTTGCAGATTTTTCCGCCTGCATAGCGCACATCCTATTTTGTGCTGCAGCGAAAAATGTGAAAGAAAATGTTATTTTATAAACCTTTTCTGGAGGAGAGGGGTAATGGTACGTTCATTTATCAACCAAAAGATTCTCTTTTTAAAATCATTGATTCCATTTGCCAAAAATGATTTCCGAAGAAGATATGCCGGAACCAACTTGGGTATAGCCTGGGCCTATATCCAGATTCTTTCCATGGTTCTGGTATATTGGTTTGTTTTTCAGTTCGGATTAAAGACGAGCATGGTTCAAAATGTACCTTTTTTACCATGGTTTATCAGTGGATACATGCCTTGGATGTTGTTTTCTGAATGTATCATGACATGTATGGGCTGTATGATGGAATATAACTACATTGTCAAGAAGGTTCTGTTCAATATCAATATCATTCCCGCAGCAAAAATAGCTGTCAGCAGTTTCATACATTCATTCTTTTTGATCACAGTAATAATCATTGCAATCCTGCACGGTTTCTATCCGGGTGTTTATTTCCTGCAATTGTTTTACTATGTGATCGCACTGTATGCCCTCGTGATTCCACTTGGATATCTGGTATGCACGATCAGTGTCTTTTTTAAAGATTTTGGTCAGATCGTTACGATTATTCTGAATATAATGATGTGGGCAACGCCAATTCTGTGGGACTATCATGCGCTGGAAGGGAAAATGATTGTATACATTCTCAAAATCATCAACCCGATGTTTTACGTTGTTTGCGGTTTCAGAGAATCCATTCTGTTCAGGGTTGGTTTATTGGAACATTTGAAGCAAGGTATCTGGTTCTGGTTTACAGTGCTTGTTTTGTGGAAGGTCTGCTTTCGTGTATACCGCAGATTGGTCCCACAGATCGCAGATGTTATGTAACCCAAAAAATAAGCTCAAGGGTGAGAATTTGCATATGCGTAAAAAATCAATTATTGTTCAGGATGTTACGAAAACATATCGTATTTTTAATAGTGAGCGGGACAGATTTGTTGAATCCATAACAAATGGTAAAGTGCAGCGAGGAAAAGACCATCACGCGCTTCTCAATGTTTCCTTTGAAGTAGAAGAGGGAGAAATCCTTGGAATAATTGGTGTTAATGGCAGTGGTAAATCCACATTATTGAAGATTATTACAGGAATTTTGACACCAACTTCCGGCAATGTTACGGTAAACGGAAAGATCTCAGCGCTGCTGGAGCTTGGTGCCGGTTTTAATCCGGAGTATACCGGAATCGAAAATATCCGTTTCAACGGAATGCTCATGGGATTCACGGAAGAAGAAATGAATGCCAAGATGCAAGGTATCATTGATTTTGCGGATATTGGTGATTTTATAAACCAGCCTGTTCGGACCTATTCCAGCGGTATGTATGTCCGCCTTGCGTATGCTGTCGCGGTCAGCATTGAACCGGATATTTTAATCGTTGACGAGGCGCTTGCCGTTGGTGATGCCTATTTCCAGATGAAGTCCATGAGCAAAATGCAGGATCTGTTTCAAAAAGGGAAAACCGTTCTGTTTGTATCTCACGATACCGCTTCTGTGAAGAGCCTGTGCACAAAGGCGATCTGGCTGGACAAGGGCAGAATTGTAGTAAGCGGATTGGCAGAAGATGTGGTCGATGCGTATGAGGCAAAAGTCCGCGATGAAATGTCGGGTACGCAGAAGTATGTGGATAAGAATGAGCAAGTGATGCAGATCTCTGAAAACTATTTGCGGAAAGCAAGTAAAAAACAGAGATTTTTGGTGGATTCGGAATACGCTAAGCATGTAGCGCCCACGCGCGAGGGGTCGGGAGAAGCTCGTGTTACAGCCGTTGAATTCCTGGATAAAGAAGGGAAAGAAATTACCATAACAGAATTTGGCACCACAGCATTTCTGCGCCTGCATATCCAGTTTGAAAAAGCCTGCGATATTACAGTAGGTTACCACATCAGAGATTCCAGGAATATTCCCATTCTTGGCAGCAATACCCTTATGGAGAATATGGGTCAGCTCCACGGCGAAGCCGGCGATAAAGTGATCGTGGAATTCGAGTGTAGCCTGCCGCTGAGAGACGGACGATACAATATTATGACAGTTCTTTCCAGTGTAATCATTATGAACAGAAGCGCAAGCTTTGTGGATCTGACAAAAGACGGCTTGTATTTTGATGTGCTGGAAAGAAAACCTGTGCGGGTCTGGAATACAGTTCAGCTTCCAAACTCAATTAAACTCTGGAAGGTATAGGGTAATTGAAAATGAAACAACTGATTTTTCATCAAAATTCCCGGTATTCGCTGGTTAAAAAGATTATTGAAAGAAACAGACACCAGGAGCATTATTCAATTCTTGAAGTGGGCTCCGGTGCCCACCACAATCTGGCCGATTTCCTTCCGAATGACAATATTACTTTCCTGGATATTGCGCTTCCGGAGGAAGTGCTGACCGATCCCCGCTTTATGATCGGAGATGCAACGGATCTCCCTTTTGACGATGCTTCATACGATTTCATCATCGGTTTGGATGTGCTGGAACACATTCCCGCAGAGAAGCGGACTGCTTTCTTTCGGGAAGCCATGCGCGTATCCCGTGAGGGTGTTATTCTGACATTCCCGCATGCCCATATCACAGAAGATGTGGATGACTCCAACTTGCGGGAATTCTATAAATTGATGACAAACAACTACCCCATCTGGGTGGACGAGCATATTGACTGTTCACTGCCCAGCTGGCAGTATGCTATGGAGGAAATTCGTCGGATTGACAGCAATGTGTCGGTGCATCACTTATTCCAGTCTAATCGCATGCTGATGTACTGCCTTCTTCGATGGGAGGCTTTGGCGTCCGCCTATCCGGAAACTGGCGGCTTGTTTGGCAGCATTAACGATCAGTATTGCTGTGAGTACCTTCTTGATGACTTCTGCGAAACCGCGGAAGAGGCATGCAAGACGTGTATTGTGATTGACAAGTGCGGCAGACTTGAAATTGCCTCCCCGCGTTCCCACGGGAGCAGAATCGAACAGTTCCGATTATTCGCAGAAGAGCTTTTTGATTCCACACTGAACCTGATCAATCTTTCCCGGAGCGCAAATATCGATACAAAATTGAAAGGCTTGTTCGATGTCTTTCAGGGGCGGCTTAATCTTCTGGAGAACCAGTTGAATGAGAAAACTGCCTGGATGACGGAAGAACAGAGGGGCCTGCTGCATATTTACAACGAACAGCTGAGCAACAGACTTACCGACATTGCGGCAGAGGAAAAAGCCACAATCAGCGCATTCGGCAGCCAAGCGGAAGCTAAGTTGGAAGAAAAAGCTGTCGCAATTACGGAAACACAGCGGGACCTCCTTCATATTTACACCGAACAGCTGAGCCGTAAACTGGACAGCAATACCGAATTGATGATTACGCAGTTACGGACTCAAATAAGTGAGCTCCAAATGTATCTGGATGCACAGCGCAGTATTTTAACAAAGCTGAAGCACTACATGATACCTGCGGATGTGGAAAATGAATGGCAGGCCCTGGATTCCTTGAGAGCGCCTGCGGCGGTTTCCGGTGAGGAGGCCTCTTCTGCCGGTGAGGAAACGGGAAAGCGGGACTGGCCTGTAATGATGGATGTTCTGCTGATTTGCTACAATCAGTCCAGGTATATCGAGCAGACGCTGGAAACGATTCTGGCACAGAAGACAGAGGGGTTCCGGTATCGTGTTGTTGTTGCGGACGATGCTTCCAAGGATGACACGGTAGAAAAAATACAGAAAATAGCAGAAGGGTCCGGCGTAGAGTTTCTGATTCTGCCCCACGATCAGAATCATGGCATTATGCAGAACTATAAACGCGCGTTTGCCGCCTGCACGAGCAAGTATATTGCCGTCATGGAAGGTGACGACCTTTGGACGGATACCATGCGGCTGCAAAAGCATTATAACTTCCTGGAAGTACATACAGAGTGCGCCATGTCGTTTAACTGCTATGAAGTCCGTAATTTCGATACCGGAGAGCATAACGTGCAGCCGGTCTTAGAGGGTGGACTACCCTACAAGGTCTTCAGCGGCGGAGACATTGCCTATGATAATCTGATTGGTAATTTCTCGACCTGTGTTTACCGAAAAGAAATCATTGACCAGCTGCCTGAGGAGATGTATTCCTGGAAGGGCTTTGACTGGATAACAAATCTGATGATTTCCCGGTTCGGCGGCATTGGCTGCCTGCAGGATGTTATGAATATCTACCGGATTCACAGCAATGGCGTTTGGAGCGGCCAGGATCAAAAGAAGAAGCTGAAGGACCTGATTGAAATCATTGATGACTATGACGCAAAATTGGGATACGTTTATCATGATGGTTTTGCCGCGCACAAAAGTCGCCTGAAAAAAATGCTGATGCCCCAATATGTACATAAGATGAAGCATGGTGTCCACAAGATGTTTGGTATTATGAAAAAGGCCAGCAGGTATTGTCCGCCTGTCTTTATCCAGATACTGAAACTGCTGGTTCCCGAAGCAATTAAAGAAAGAATGAGAGGATTAGGATAATGGCAAACCCAAGAGTTACTGTTATGCTGCCGTCCTATAACCACGAAAAATATATTGCAGAGGCAATTGAGAGCTGCCTGAACCAGACATTTTCGGATTTTGAGATTATGATGTCTGATGACTGCTCCCCGGACGATACCGTTGCGGTAGCACGTCAGTTTCAGGATAAGCGCATTCGGATTCACCAATTTGAGCATAATGTTGGCGCAACGGAAAATCATTACTATTGCTTTTCCCATGCCAACGGAGAATATATCGCTCTTTTAAATTCCGATGATGCTTGGCTGCCTGACCATCTGGAAAAAAAGGTGGCCTACTTGGATGCGCATCCGGAATGCGGTGCAGTCTTTTCCTGGGCTATGGCAATAGATGAAAACGGTGATGTGCTTGATCCCTGTATGGAGGTATTCCGGCAGCCTAACAGGACTCGGGAGGAATGGCTTCTTCGTCTGTTTTCCGGCGGCAACTGCATCTGCCATCCAAGCATGCTGATCCGTAAGGAGGTGTATCAGCAGGTCGGGTTCTACAGCCATACGCTTCGCCAGCTTCCGGATTTTGAGCAGTGGATCCGGGTGCTGAAAAAATACTCTATTTACATTATTCAGGAAGTTCAGGTCAAGCACAGAAGATGTATCCATACTATGACAAACACCACTGCGCCTGTGATTTCCAACTCCATCCGGGATGTAAATGAGAGCGCAATGATCCTGCGCCATTTTTTTGACGGAATGGATGATTCCCTCTTCCGGGACGCGTTCCACAGCATTTTCCGCGACCCGAACGCCGCAGCTCACGAGGAGCTCTTGTGCGAAAAGTTCTTCCTGATGCTGGATGGTAAGTATTATATGACCCCTGTAACACCGCTGGCTGCCTATCAGTTCTTCCTGGAAAATTGCAACAACAGAGCTGTTCTGCGGGTTATGAAAGAGAAGTACGGGTATACGCTCAGCGATTATTTTGCGCTGGGTTCGAAGCTTGATGTGTACCGAATCGGAGAAGAAGCAGAACGGGCTCAGGCAGCCATGTCCGCTGCTCAGCAGCCGGTATCTCAGGAGATTGGCTTTGTGCAGCCCTTTACCCGTAAAAATCGTCTCAAAGCGATTGCGTGGGCTCTTTTTGGTGAGGGCAGCCGGATCTACCGTTTTCTGCAAAAACTCTATCAGAAATTAGCGTAGCCAAGCAGAATGTGCGAAAGGAAAGTATACTATGAGCATTTTGG
>JBJDYH010000351.1:0-5940 GCA_051867135.1 Faecousia sp.
TTCTCCGCTATGTTGCGCTGCTTTTCAATACCCTTTTTAACTCTTGATTCGCATTAATAAAAGGGCGTTATGGAGTGCCGAACTACACGCTCAAGAGAAAAGGTGGGAGTAAGAAATGAAAATAGATGCATTTGATAGTCAACGTTTGGAGCGGACACGCGAGGTGTGCCAAAAGCTATTCCACGGCAATTACATAACGGAATACGTTTTTGCACCCAATGATGCGCTAAAGAAGGCAAACGAAGACTACTCTTTTGTTATGGCGCATTATGAGGCTATTGAGGAGCTGCTGGATCGTTGTGGTTGGGATCTCTGTCATGATCCGCGGGCTGGTGTATTGTATCTATCAAGTGACTATGCACAGGCCAAAATGATATTGACCCAGCTTGAAAGCTTCTTTCTTCTAGCAATGCGCTTGATTTATGACGACAAAAAGACGCAGGCATCTGCATCAGGTGAAGTTTTTGTAACTGCTCGTGAAATCGTGGAACAGTTGACATCACTCAATGCGGTCGATCAGGTGAACAAGCGCGAACGTGGAAAAGCCTTACGCACACTAGCAGGAAAAAATATTGTTGCTAAGATGACAGGAAAGTGGGAAGATCTTGACGTTAGGCTGGCGATTTTGCCCTCAATTGTGTGCGCGCTTTCGCCAGATAAGACAAAAGCTGCTGCACAAATGCTGACGGCAAGTGCGGAGAATGAAGAAGAGGATGTGGACGAAACATGATTTGGATGAAGAGAATGCATATCATTAACTGGATGTATTATGGTATTCAGACGGTGGAAATCGACAAGTCCAACCTGCTTACCGGTATCACTGGTTCAGGTAAATCCTCACTGATTGATGCGCTTCAGGTTGTGATGTTGGGTGAGACCGGCCGCTTTTTTAATCGATCCGCTACTGGATCAAAATCAGACCGAAATCTTGTAACATATCTTCGAGGAAAGTACCATGATAATGAATACAAACGCCCGGATAAGGCATTTAGTAGTTATCTGGTAATTGATTTTTATGACGAAGTCAACAAGGAGTCATTTTGCTATGGTGTGGTGTTTGACTTATCCGAAGATAATGTACCCGAGAAAGATTACTTCTATATTCCAAGACATTTCCGAAAAGAATGGGCTTTGAAATCCATCCCAAAGGGAACTGCTGCCAAAAGCAGAAGCGAGTTTAAGAAATGCTTAAAAGAAAACGGTATTTCGGTCAAACTTTTTGCGCCTGGGGATTATAAGAATGATATGTTAGTTCGCCTTGGAATTTATGACAAGCATTTTTTCCAGGTTTTTAGAACTGCAGTTGCATATGTTCCTCTGGATAAAATTGAGGACTTCATAGTAACAAATATATGTCATTTGGAGGATAATATTGATGTTCCAAAGATGAAGACCGCAATTCATGAGTATCATAAAATGCAGCGAGATATAGCAGACTTCCAGACACGACAAACAGAGCTAAAGGAACTTAACAGCATTCATGATGAATTTAGTTCACGGCTGGATACCTATCGAATCCAAGAGTACATCGTACATCGTGCGAAAGTGGAGCGTTTACTGGATGAGCAGCGAGCAGCTGAAGCAGAAATACAGCGGCTGGAAGATGAACGGGAAGAACTGAATCGCAAGGAAGCGGATTTGGATGGTGTTGCCAAAGGGCTTTTTCAAAAACACGCAGAACTGGAACAGATTATCAGTAACGATCCAGCAACCACGAGAAATCAAGAACTGCAGGCCGCCCTTGCTAAACTTACTGAGAAAATTAGTTTGATTGAAGGCCAGCGAGATAAGCAATTATTGCGCTTACAGCAACAAACCGCGGCATGGAGCAGACGAATTACTGAAACGCTTGACCGTGAAGCTGATACGGAACTTGACAGAGCTGCATTGAGAGAACTTCAACAGGTGCTGAGCCAATATCAGCAATATACAAAGGATAACTTTGCAAAAATAGATCCCATTACACTGAGTGAAATTAATGGAAGCCTTGAACATCAGCGAAATAGTATATTAGCTCAGCAGACAGGGTGGAAGAATGAGCGTACGGCAATGCAGCGAAATTTGCAGAGTTATCTAGACCAGCTTACAAAGTTGCAAAATGGTCAGAAAAGTTACCCAACAGACCTGCTGGCATTAAGAGACTATATTAGAGAAGGTTTGACACAGAAATATGGAGATGCTGTGAAAGTATCGATCCTGGCAGACCTGATCAATATAACGGACCCTAAGTGGATTAACGTTATTGAAGGTTATCTTCGCAGGCAGAAATTCTACTTGCTGACAGAACCCAAATACTATCGTGAGGCAGTAAGGTTACTGAAACAGTATACACGAGAGAATAAGTGCTATCATTATCGGATTGTCAACACAGGCAGCCTTCTTTCAGAGCGAATGGAGGTAAAGCCGAATAGTTTGGCAAAGGTTATTTCGACACAGCATAGCGCTGCGAGAAAGTATGTTGACTTTCTGCTGGGGCGTGTGGAACGGGTCGAGGATATTAGCACGGTAAACGGCCGTCGTACCGCTATCACCGTTGATGGTATGCTGTACCAAGGTTTTACAACAGCACGAATGAATGCAGACGACTGGAAGATGCACTATATTGGTGAAGATTCTATTCCGCAACAGATAGAGGAAGTTAAGAGACTAATCCAAAATGAACAATCGCAAATCAGGAGGCTGACAGGACTGATCGAGCCACTAGAGGCATGGGTAGGTGAAAAAACACTCAGCGACGAATTTTTGGAGAATTTATGCGACGCAGTAGCTGGTGCAAAAGAGCTGCCTGCGCTGGATGCAGAAGTTGATAAGCTTTGGGAACAGATTCAATCCATTGATGATAGCTATGTGAAACGGTTACGAACGGAGCAATCCAAGATCAAGAAAGCTTACGATGCAAAAATAAGTGAAATCAAAGAAATCTCCATACAGCTAGGAAAGATCAATGGACTGCATGAAAATTACTTTAAAACATGTGATGAGAAAGAACAGGCATGGCAGGTTGAAAATGCAAAGTTCTTAACGATGTTCCCCGTTGGAGATTCTTTTGTTGAACGTGCATCTGCGCGTTATGAGATAGAACTTCGGCAAAAAGGAAGTGCAGAAAAAGTCCATAACGATTTTGAGTCTGGATTAAGTTCATCGCAAAGTCGTCTAGAAACATTGCGGAGGAACTTCCGTGAAGGTGCAGATGCATTTAATCGTAGCCACACAGATTCGATCATTAGCACAGACATTTCTAGCGATGAATGGCGAAAAGCCTATGATGATGTAAAGTCTATTCACTTGGAGGATTATACAGAGCAGGTGCAGGCAGCGCAGGCACGGGCAGAAGAGATTTTTTATAATGAATTTATCAATCAGCTTAAGGGAAACTTTGATACTGTTAAACGAGAAATCGACTTGCTTAATAAGGCGCTGGAAGAATATACCTTTGGTAAAACAAAGTATCGGTTCAAGTGCAGTCCTACAGACAATCCGGAAATGCGAAGGTATTATGATATGATCATGAGTTCCCGTTTGGACGGTGCTAGTATTTTTGATTTGCTTGAACCGGGGATCGATTTTGCAGAATATGAGCCATTGGTAAAAACACTGTTCCAGCTGATTTCCTCTGAGGGAACGGATGCAGCAAGCCGCCAGCAGATAGAAGCTAATATCGAAAAATACAAGTCTTTCAGAACCTATCTTCGATTCGACTTGGTCGAAGTGGGGCCGGACGGTAAGGAATATCCTCTGAGCCGTACTATGGGTAGTAAATCCGGCGGAGAGCGGCAAACCCCATTCTATGTTGCGATTCTTGCGTCGCTGATGAAAACATATCGAATCAATCAAAACGCAAATAGTTTGCGCCTGGTTGTTTTTGATGAAGCGTTTGACAAAATTGATACAAGCCGCATTGATGAATGTATCAATATGCTTCGGGAAATTGGTTTCCAGTTTATTATCGCAGCTCCGGATAATAAGAGTCCCTATATTGCACCGCTGGTAGAGAAAACACTGGTGGTAAACAAGCCGGATGACAAAACCTCCGTCCTGTTAACACACCAAAAGCGGTTGGAGAATTCATATGGAACATGATGAGGAAATCTTAAATTTGCTATTGGATCGATATGAGCGAAGTGGACATTGTTTGCCAGGAAAGCAATCCAATAAACGCATAGCATTGACAATGCGCCCCAAGGAATACGCAGTTTATACAGATAACGATCCTAAAGTTCAGGAGATCAATTCGATTGTGCTGGCAATGGCAAATGAAGGATTGGTATCATTTGCGTGGCGTAAGGGGTACGAAAATTGGCTCTTGGACAAGGTGTATCTGGAATTGGGTAGACTATCTGATGCTTATGCTCGGGTAAATCGAATTCCATTGGTTGTAACAGCACAAACCTTGCTGCAGTTGATTCAATTAGCGCAGGAACAAATAACCACTCCGTGGAAGTGTCAATTTCTCAGTGATGAGTATACAAAACTCTGCGAAAAACTTCGTCCATCGCCATTACTTCCCCAAGACTCGATATTGGCCGAAGCAATTCTGAAGGTGCTCGCCTACACAGAACAGGGTCCAGAATTGATGCGTGTTATCAGCACAAACTGTTTCCAAAACTCAAAATATTTAGAGAAAAACTTGGTTTCAAAACTGGTTTCAATCGCCAAAGCATACGAGCCTGAATTAATGAAGTATCGTGCGATGGAAGAGGATGTGCTTTCACAAAACGAGGTGTTGAAGCAAATTGGTATTCTTACATATCCGGAGATATATGAGATGCATGGCTGTATAAGCCTGGTATTGGCGGAAGCGGTAGTTGATACTGGTGCTTTCGGCGGTGGGTTCTGTCTACAGTCTGAAAATGTTGATTCCCTCTTGAAACTACAGTTAGGCGGAACCAAAACAGTCCTATTTGTGGAAAATCGAACCAATTACCGTCGCTTGGTTTTGAATGGAGGGATGAAAGACACCCTTATTGTTTTTCATGGAGGCTTCTATTCTCAGGCAAAACGAAATTTTTTTCGGGTGATTGCGGATAACCTGTCCACATCAATAGAAGTGAAGTTCTGGGGTGATATCGATTTAGGTGGATTTTTAATGTTCACCCGTCTGAAAAGAGACCTTTTCCCGGAGCTTGTCCCGTATAGAATGGATCAGGGCGAATATGAGACCTACAAAGCATTTGGAATTGAGCGTAGTGCCACATATCTAGAATTGCTGCGCCAAAGAATGACAGATGGAAGTTTTGATTTGATTTTCAACCCTGTTGCAGAATCAATTCTTGCATATGGTCGAACAGTTGAACAAGAAATTATGCTGTAGTGTTATCGATTTTCTCAAAAGCGCATAACTGTCTTTGATCGTTGTAAATAGGGCGATAGGTTGTGCCCGTTCGAAGAAAAATACCGCCTATACCAACACCACCATAATAGTTTCCGTAGGCATCTCGCTCACTGGGAAGCAGAATTGTATTATTAGAAAGGCGGTAGCCTTCCTCAAAACAGTAGCCAGACAAACTACAAGGTATGTTTTCAACAGTAAATTCAAAAGTCATAAAGTACCTCCTGAAAGAATCATAGTAAGTATATTTATAAATGCGGCGATCTATACATAATTTCCAGATTCTTCATATAATAGACTCATAAATCCCATTTCCAAGGCGCACGGAATCATTGACACAGACCTGGCAAGGGATAATCTGGAAAACAACATCACTTTCGCGGATTTGCAGGACCTGTAATCCCCTTACAGCCACTTACAAAATGCAGGGCATGATAAAAGCGTGCCCTGCCCATAGTCCATTACTGTAGAGTCGTAGATGGCTATGTGCTGAAAACTGGAAAACCGCTTACTCAAAAAATCAAGTAAGCGGTTTGATATGTACTAGATTCTTTCCACGTAAGCGACAAAACTAACGGCGACTTGCAGGAAACCTGGCGGTATGAAACAAT
>JBJDYH010000352.1:0-1519 GCA_051867135.1 Faecousia sp.
ACCGAAGATAGCTGTCACTTTCCGGGCGGAAGGGGTAGCCCTCCACAGACATCGTGAGCAATCGGTGCAGCGTTATGATCCGATAGGCATCCCGCTGGCTCTGCGTCATCTGCGCAACAAATCCTTCGGGCAGATAATCTAGGATGCTCCTTTGAAGCTCGATCCTCCCTTGATCCCAGGCAATTCCGACAGCCACGGAGAGAATGCTCTTCGTGGCAGAGTAGATGGGATATTTTGTATCGCAGGTATCCCCGAAGGAATGAGTCAATTCTCCGCCGCAATACACCTGGGCACCGTGTACCTGCCACCCGTTGCTGACAATGTCATGCACAAAAGCATCAAAATCCAATCTTGTCACCCCCACCAATGCCGATTGTTTTCTCTCCGTTTAGCTACCTCGCCAAACTGGAATTTGTTAAGTCTAACCTATTTCGTTTCATTCCCATACTTTCGCATTATCTTTTCATCTCTTTTTTTCTGTTTGATTTTATTTGTTTTTAAAAAAGTACCTGAGCAAATAGAAACCGCCTATTCCAAGAGCAATAAAGACAGAACCGAAAAGCAATGGTGATTTCCAATCAACGGGCGAATCATTGTCGAATGTCACAACCCGTTCTCCATCAACATACATTTCTTCTGCCAAAAGAGTCCAAAACGGATTGTTCTTATACCACTTAATGGTTACTGTCCTACCTTCTGTCAATAGTTCTTTCAATTGTTCTCGCTGGTAATCACCTGATATATTGTATTTTTCGTCATCTGTTGTTCGGATATAGTCATAACTGGCCCCATGAGCGCCATAGAAATGCTTAAAAACTTTGATGGTTACCTCTTTTGTCTGCAAAGAATCATAACTAACAGTAGGAGTAATGTGAGGTAATATGGCAACAAAAATACCAAATATGATTAAAAGTGCAGAACCAATAATCAACCAGTTGTTTTCTTTCAAAATGTCCTTGTCTGTCTTTCTTCGCACAAAACCACCCCCGTTTGGCGTTCCAATGATTGGAATAACATAATCATGCAAAGCAATTCGTCAAATTTCGATTTTTTGCGCCCATTATCAAACGACAAATATTTCAATATAGCTTATTGTTTTCTTCGGGTCAACATCTGTCACACCACAGAAGGAACCTTTATACCAAAGTAAGCCGCTGCGTTTCAATCAATGCTTTTTTCTTAATTGGTAATGCCATATGCACACCTCCACAAATTCCAGTTTATTGGTATTAGAGCAGTTTCGCCATAATGCTTTCTATTTCATCTGCCGTCACGCCAATTGCGATTAAGTATTCTCGGAAGCTTCCATATTTTGATTTAAGCTGATCGATAAACTCTTTCATATATCGTTCGCTTGGGATCACAATTTTCATATCTATCTCCGGAAAATTCTTATGTATCAATTCAAATCTTTCTTTGTTGTATGTTTTTGTCATCATATAGTCGCAGACAATGTCATCCTCAGATACGCCGCACAATCCCAATAGAACAGCACATACAACACCGGTACGGTCCTTCC
>JBJDYH010000353.1:0-1906 GCA_051867135.1 Faecousia sp.
TCGTGAACGGAGGCCAGCCGATAGGCAATCCAGGCAATGGAGTTGGACTTGCCGGAACCGGCGGAGTGCTGAATCAGGTAATTGGTGCCTACACCGTTCTGGCGTACATCTTCAATGAGCTTGCGTACCACATCGTACTGGTGGTAGCGGGGGAAGATCATCTTTTTCTTGGTGACGGTTTTGGTCACACCGTTCTTGACCACTTCCTCCTTTTCCTTCACGAAGGAAATGAAACGGTGAATGAGGTCCAGCAGGCTGTCACGCTGCAGCACTTCTTCCCAGAGGTAGCTGGTGGCGTAGCCCTTGGGATTCTGGGGATTGCCTGCACCACCGGTTACACCGGCACCGTTGGAACCCTGATTGAAGGGCAGAAAGCGGGTAGCTCCATCTGCCAGCTGGGTAGTCATCCACGCTTCATACAGGTCAACGGCAAAGTAGACCAGGAAACGGTGGTTCAGACGGAAAGCAAATTCTTTGGAACTGCGGTCGTGCTTGTACTGATTGATGGCGCATACATAGTCCTGCCCAGTAAGCTGGTTTTTCAGTTCCAGCGCCACCACGGGGATGCCATTGACAGACAGCACCATGTCGATGGTGTTGGAGTTGGCTGTGGAGTAACGGAACTGCCGGGTGCAGCCGAGGATATTCGCCTCATAGCGTTCCACAGCAAGGGGATTCAGATCAGATTCCGGCTTAAAGAAGCAGACCTTTAGCTTGCAGCCCATATCCTCGATGCCGTTGCGCAGAACATACAGAAGGCCCTGATTGGAAATGGTGGTTTCCAACCGATGGTACAGCTTGTCCGCAGCGCTGGCACCGTAATATTTGGTGTACTTTGCCCAATCCTTTGGCTGGGTCTTGGCGATGAATTCGCAGAGGACATCCATGTAGATGCACTTTGCGATATCGTGCTGACGGGTATGTACCCAGTTGCCGTCCGCATCCTGACCACAGAATTGGGTATAGCCACCCTCCGGGGAAATCAGGAAGGACTCGATATCCCGCTCAAAGCGCTTTTCACTTTTGTCCATCATGAGTCCTCCTGCTTATCGTCATTCTGTTTTGTCGGTCTTGCGCTGTAGGCAAAATCTTCTTCAATATCAAGATTGTATTTTTTCAGTAAGGCTCTGATAAAGCAAATACAATCGTATGCGGAGTATCCCGTGCTGATATAGATTCCAGAATCTCTTTTCAGTTCGACAGGGTTTTTTACATCGTTTTCCTCAAATGAGAACACAGGATTTTGCCATGCAGTGAAACTCTCATGGTTCCTTGCCATGGTCTCAATGACGCTGGCATCATAGTCGTACAGCTTTGCAGCCACAGAGCGTACCATGAAGGCAAAACTGTCCACATTCACACGCTCACCCAGCAATTCGTAGTAATTTACATGCTTATATGTAGCATTTGTTGGGTCAGCAACCGTATATATGGCATATCGTGGATCTTTGAACTCGATTTTGTGAACAGGCGGCTCGATTGGGAACAGACGCAGAAGCTGATTTGCCAGGTTTTGAGCGCGCTCTTCAATGGCATCGGCATCCCAAACTGTTTTGTTTTTTACATCATCATACAACACAGTAATATGGGTGACGGCTGCTTTCAACAGTTCCTGTTTTTCTGCAAAGGGCTTATCGCCCAATTCACTGTTGTATCCCGTCAGCGTCAGATTGCCCAAGGTATGCAAATACCGATCCCGTACTGTTTCCCAGTTGTCACCAAGCATCTTCTGCCATGCTGTAGATAGATTCTTGTTTTGCGGCATGATGTGCTCAATGGTCAGATTATCTGTAACAATTCTCTCTTTGCCCTGATTCTCAATAGCTGCTAGAAGGTATTTGCAAAGTGCGTTTTTGCGGTACAGGTTACGCTCCTTGAGTGCCAATGCAAAGTCTGCATCACTGGG
>JBJDYH010000353.1:2006-5872 GCA_051867135.1 Faecousia sp.
CTTTCCTTGGTGAAGCCATCCATCTTCATGTTCAGGTAATCCAGGAAAAAGCTTTCCATGCGATCCTTGGAAAGCAGTTCCTGCATGACCAGCCAGTATTCCTCATACAGTCGCTCTTGATCGTCATCCGTCATCAGCACATAGTTGCGGATCAGGTCAGGCAGACCCAGCTTAATGCCGGTGGAGTTGATACGCTCGAAGATTTCCTGGGCATCGTCATCATGATCCAGCTTGATATCCGCACAAATCAAATTATCAATGCCGTCATGGATCATCATAATGGAATTAGCCGAATCTTCTGCAAGAAATGCAGCGATCAGATCTTTGAACAGCATATAGTTATGGAAAATAATGCCGTCCTTACTCTTATTCATCTTCTCCAGCTCACCTGCCATCAGCAGCTGAAGCTGATCATTGTCTGTCTTGACTGGTTTGAGCTTTAACTTGCTCTTGTCGTCAAATCCGTAGCGGTTGAACTTGTCCTCATTGTAGAGATATTTCTCAAGTGCAGCCTTTTCAGCCTCATCCGTTGCGGAGTCAGCAAGTGCTTTAATGAGAATGTACAGAGTTGTGAAACGCTGCTGCCCATCAATGATGATATAACGGTCAATGTGCTTTTTTGTGGGAAGCGGTGCATAAACGAAGGAACCACAGAAATGCAGCCGATCTTTTTTGAATGCCAGCACAATATCCTCAAACAGTTTCTCACATTGCTCCGTTGTCCATGCGTAGTCCCGCTGGAACACCGGTATGCAATACTGCTTCTTGTTTGGCTGAATATAGTCGTTCAGCATTCTTCCACTTTCTATTCTCATGAGCTGCTCTCCCCATTCTTATTTCTTCAACACGACTTTTTTGGCGATATTAACAGCGCCCTTACCTAGCGCTTTCAGATTGTCCTTATTGGCCACAACCAAGGCTAGAGATAGCAATGCACCGACACTGCCTTTTAGAGCTTTGGCACCTTGTTCCATAGCCCTGTCATTATCACTGTTCAGCTTCTGCTTCTTGAATCTCTTCTGCTTGTCCATTACCAAGTACCTCCAGCAGTTTTTCGCCGCTCACTTCGAGAGCTACATAATCGTAGTGTCTCGCCTCGTCCAAACACACTTTTCTCTCCGCAGCCAAGTATTCGACCGGATCAGAATAGAACATGTCAGCCAATTCCTTGTGCTGATAGCCGATGGTTCTGACTTTTCTAAAATCTATGGATTTCATCATCGCTTCACTCAGTCGGAAAGTTTGTTCTGCTGTGGTCAGATTCCCACAGATTGCATAGGATGCCGCCAGCAGTTTGGTTGATTGAAGATACAAATCATAGTATTCCTGCATTTCCTGAACTTCCGTGCGCTTTTCCGCCAGGTATCCGGTATGTGCAACCTCACGGGCGAAACGCATAGCTCCGGACTTGGGCAGTGCCTCAAACTCCCGTGCTCGGCGTTTCAGAGTTTCGCCTATCTGTGCCTGAGCGACCAAAAGATTCTGTCGGCTGGAATCAATCTGCCGATTCCTTTCATCGCCTTCCGGCAAGGTCATTGCCAGAATCAAACCATTTTTACCAGCTTCGAGAAGCCCAATGCGGTCATCCATCTGCCCATGTTCAATGCGCTCAACTGCCCGGTATGTAGTCTCAATCATATCCGATAGTCTTGCCATTTGTTGTTGCATGAGCAGATTGTGTTGGCTGCTGGCAAGTTCCTGAATAGGGTTACCTTGTACGATAGCCTGTTCTGTGATAGGCAACGGTGTGACAACCTGCTGACGACCATCTTCTGCTATCCGCATCAAAGTAGGCCACATCTTACCGCTTTTCTGATTCTGCATGATGAACAACTCGCCGGATTCATAAGCAGCCTGGAACTGAGCAGGAATCTGAACTACATACTGTGTTCCAGCTTTGATTTCAGCCAGAATCTCACCCATGTTCACATACTGAACTACCTGCCCCAAAAGCGTTTGGAAATCAAAGCCTTTTGTTTCCGGTGTGATGTGCAGCACCTTGCCGCACTCTACGACTTCTTCTTGCGGATCTGCCTCAACCGGAAGATTGTCCGTTGTCAAATTCAGTTCATCCATTCTGTCCCCTCCATCTTATTTTATATCCATATTATAACATGTTTTTTTCGCGAGGGGTCAACTCTCAGGTGACAATAAAAAGAATATTGTGTTATGCGCCCATTCCCAATAGAGAAGCAATGTACGGGATCAAACCAACCAATGCACCAACAATGGCACACACAATCCCAATTGTCCATTCCCGTCTGCTTAAGTGTTTTTCTTCCCGGATGACTTCATTCAACCATTCTTCAAAGCCGTCCCATTCAGCTGCTTTGAAATACCAATTCTCATTATCAGCATTTAGAACCATTACATATTTCCGTTCTTTCAGAAGTTCCAATACATCCTGGTATCGAAGCGCATCCTCATCTGAAAGGCTGAAGCTATTTTCATTGCCAGCAAGTTCTTTCAGCTTCTTATACTGTTTCTTCAAATCAGCCATGCCTGTCAGCAGACCTCCTTCTTTCCGGTCACATACTCATAGATGAGGGAACGCTTGTACTGTTCCAGTTTTTCGATTTTCGCCTGCTTGATGGCTACCAAAGCATCTACCTTGGCTGCGATTTCGTCAATGTAATCTGCGATTTTGTGTTGCTCTTCAATAGGCGGCAAACATATGCAGATATTTTTGAACTCTGGCCAATATAGACGAAGACGGAAATCTACAATGCCTCTGGAATAGCGGTGCATTTCTTCAATTGCGACAGGTGTTCTGAGCAGCGCTTCGATATATCGGCTATCCAAAGGAATGTCGTTTTTTGGCTTCGCAACCACATAGGCAGGGCTTACCAGTCCATCGACGCGAACTGCACCAAAAGCGCCTTGCCAAGCTCGCATCATATTATAAGTCAAATCACCTGGGCATACTCGCTTATACTTCGAGCGGTCTTCCATACGAATAAACACACGGTCTTTATCCTTGTCAGCAATCTCATGGTCTGAAACACCGGTATTGATGGAAACCGTAAGAATAGGCAGTTCCGGCAAGCCACTCTCAGATCGCTCAGCATACAAGTTTGCAATGCGGTATATCCCCCAATGCGCCGGGACTTCTCCCAACCATTCAACACCACTCTTTTTCAGCGGCACGGCGGGGTCAAGCCCCTTGGTGACAACCTCGGTGATCAGGCTCTGCTTATAGGCTTTCAGCTTTTCAATCTGGTTTTGGACATTGGAAATGAGAGCATCTACGTCATTGCATTTTCTATCAAGGAATACCGCAATTTTGTTTTGTTCATCCAGCGATGGTACACAAAGAACTGTCGAGAGATATTCCTGCATATCAAGATTTTGCAATCCCGTTGTTTGCGTGAAATAGTAATGCATATCAAATGAAAAATACAGTGCTTTCAAATGATATGCTATATACCTTGCGCAGCACCCATCTTTCAAGCGTATGCACTCTGAGAAATTTGCAAACATAGCCCTTTCTGGGAAAGAATTCTTATTGTAGATTACTACTCGTCCAACTGGTGTTTTCTCACCGCCTCCAGACTTTTCGACTATCAAATCATTGTTTAATAACAATCCCTTTTCTATCTGGGCATCAGTGTAATTCCGCATTGTTGAAGCGGTTTCCTTAATTGACTGATTTCCAAAACTAAAATCGGCAATCCTAATGCATAACACATCGTTTTCATTGCCTTTGACTTCTTCTCCCCAGCATCCTCCAAAGTGTTTCTTTACGATACTCTTTAACGACTGCGTGTTCCATGTTTGGGAAATCTCCCCAATCCACTCTACTCCGCTATCCTTCATCTCACGCATTGCCAAACAACTCCTTCATCAGGATTGTTTCCTCTGCCTCC
>JBJDYH010000354.1:0-5856 GCA_051867135.1 Faecousia sp.
GGCCTGAACCCCGACGCTTTTGGTTGCGTATAGTAGAATTGTCTGGGAACTGAGGGTTTGGGCTTTTTTCTATCGTAAAACATGCCACAAGCATGTTTCACGATAGAAAAATTAAAGCAATGACCCAGTTGAGCGTATGCTCAACTGGCAGACCGTCGATAAACCCGGTAATTCGGAATTGTAGGGGGCGATGCCCACATCGCCCCGCAGCAAAACCCTTCACTTTATTGGTAAATTCGGGCAAATTCGTAACATTTTACATAGGGCCGATGTGGGCATCGGCCCCTACAGCCACCTTTTTTGACAATCTGCCAGTTGAGCGTATGCTCAACTGGGTTTTGCGTTTGGCATTTATGCAATGTGTGTGAATGTAGCCCCCAATCGGGTGTCAAAACCCAGAGCTTGATACATTCCCTCGTCACAGGGAACGCAGCAGACGGTCAAACTTGCCATACCATTTTCTTTACACCAGCTTTGTGCTGCCTGTGCCAGCTTCCGGGCGATGCCTTTTTTGCGGAATACCGGCTCGATGTAGAAGTCATCATACATACCAATATCGGAGCAAACAAAGGTGGAAAAGCTCCTTGCCACGCTGCACATTCCAACAGCACGGTAGCCCCGCTTTGCCATAAAGAATGTGATCTTCCCATCCCGAATGGCCTTTTGGAGTCGCTCTTGCTTTTCTTCCGTCAGCGCCTCTTCACCGATTTCCTTCAAGAATCCATTCTCCAGCTTTTTGAGCTGCCAATCCTCTGGATCATCGAGGACTTCGACGGTAATGGGCACATTATCTTCCGGGGGAAGGATCATCAGCGGTTCGCCCCACTCGTCAGCACCGTTTTTGATAAAACCGACACTTTCCCAGAAGCGGCGACGCCGTGCATTGCTGCCATAGTTCAGCTCCGCATAGAGTGCGCCGTTTGCTTTTGCCCAGTCCAGCAGCACTCTGGCACATTCCTTGCCGGTGCCGTTGCCCCGGAACTCAGGGTAGACGCAGTATTCCATGATGAAGCACTTTCCGTCCTCTGTGGTGAAGATTGCTGGCATGGCAAAACCGATATCCTGCCCGTCACGGTGAAAGAACAGGTAATAGCAGCGATTCTGCTTGCGGTCATGGACATTCTGCATATTCGCCCGGTACTCTGCATCATTGAGGAAGTACGCTCTGTCCTCGTCTTCCGGGTCTGGGAAAATATCCCGCATGAAATAAATGCGAAGCTGCTCCCAAAAGGTTGCGACATCGGTTGACCTGATTGCTTCACGGATGGTAATTTGGTTTTTCATTTACATTCCTCCAAGTCATATTCGGAGGGTTAGGAAGCGTGAACCCTCCATACACGGTCAATCTTCATAAAAAACCACCCTTTCTGTAAATAATTTGTATTCAAACATCATCAGTGATGTTGATACTCTTTTATTTCTTGACATACAGGGGATGCTCCCTTATACAGCGGAAATCCCAAAAAAGAACAGCTTGCTGACTGCCATCGTCATTCAAAACACTATGTGACAGCATTCCTTCGTTTTGCAGTCGTTCACCACTTTTCAATTGTTTGATACATCCTTCAATTTATAGAATTGCGGAACTATTATCTAACTGGGCCTTCATCTTTGCATAAAAGCTTAGCTGATAGTCTAATCGTTCAATCCACATTTTTCTCGCTGTATCGGTTCCAAGCTTCATTTCCTTATACCGGGTCAGCTTGTCCATAATGCTGTTTACACGCGCCTGCTTTTCTGCCAGGGGCATTTCGCTGAATTGGATGAATTGCAGTGACTCATAGATGCGGTAAACATCAAAGCGGTCAATGTTGTCAGCATCCCCAACGGTTTCGCAGAAAGGTGTCCGTTCCCATTCAAAATCAGCTTCATCATCCACATGGATGGCAATACCATAACAGATTTCATTGACAGCATCAGCGCGCAAGCCCAGACTTTCCAGAAAAGGTCTTGCGATAGCTGCGCTGCGGCGGCCATGGTTCATTCGATCCTCACGGGTCACCATTTCCTCGCAGTAGGCAATATCGTGCAGCAGACCGGCAATCACCGCATAGGTCACATTAAAGCCCTCTGCTTCCGCAATCGCCTTTGCGATATTTGCCACCCGGTAGGAATGCTCCAAGCGATAATCACGATCTGTGGGGTTGGCTTGCAGATATGTACTTGCGGCGAAGGTATCCTTCAAAAAGGCTTCGGTTTTAACAATTATTTCTGTATTCATAACATACTTCCTTTCGCGTAGTTTATCTCTCGTCTGTCACAAAATGCCTAACAGTATCCGTAGGATTCTGTAGCTCTGTTTTGAAGAATGTTGGGTACATTTTTATATCCTCGTCGGGAGAAACCCATTTCAAAAATTCCTTGCAGTTATCTTCGGTAAAGCTGTTGCTGATCGGAGCAAAATCATTCGGAACTTTCATATAAAAGTAGAATGAAATCTCATAGATCAGCTTGCCAAGGTTCGTAGGTGCATCACCGTAGAAATAGTTTTCATGGACAAATCCAAGACGGTCAATTTCCATCTTTACGCCGGTTTCCTCATATACCTCTCTGACAACCGCTTCTTCTGCCGTTTCACCAAACTTGATTCTGCCGCCGACAGAATAGAGATAGTTTGATCTATCGTTGCCCACCATCAAAATTCTGCCATCTTTCATAATAATCGCACCAACGCGAATATTCAAAATGCCGTTATCACAGGCAACACACATATCTTGTTTCATTTTCTTACCTCGCACTATTTCAAGTCATATTTCCACTCGTTGCCTTCTTGATAGTAGAAGAACTCACTTAAATCTTCTTCCGTGAAAACTCGAAGCATGTCATTCATATCAAGAGATAGGTTGAGATTGGGCAGGTTTGCAATATCCTCCCACCAAACTTCACCTTCGGAACTGGAACTCAATTCACCTTCAAAATGGGTTGTCTTATAAAACAGTACCACATATCTGCACTGATTCTCGCACCAGTCCTTGATACCGCATAACTGGGGGGAATAGATGTTAAGCCCGGTTTCTTCCTGCACCTCACGGATTACTGCGTCCGTAAAGGATTCTCCCGGTTCTACATGACCACCGGGGAAAGTAACACCCGGCCAGTCCTGCTTTTTCCGGTCAATCACCACAACCCGGCTTCCGTCGCAAATCATGCACATATTTGTAAATTCAACTTTTTCAAACATTACATTACCCTCATAAATCCACAGCAGCCAATTTCAGACATTTCCCGGAAGCCCATAGACTTGTAGAACGCAATGGCTTCCGGGTTGTTGTCCGTTGCCAGTTCAATCTGGCGCACATGGCTGTACCTGTCCAAAATCGCTTGCAGGAGCGCAGAGCCGATGCCTTTGCGCTGATACCACGGGAACACCAGAATGTCCTGCACAAACACGATGGTGCGACCGTCGCCAACGGTGCGAATAATACCCAAGAGCTGTTCACCCTCATAAGCTGCCAGTGTCAGCATGGAGTTTTCAAAACCCTTTTGCAGCACTTCCGGGTAGTCGGTGTATGCAGTCCAGCCCACGCTTGCGTACAGGTTCAGGATCTCCCCTTCGTTGTATGTTCTGTATTCTCTGATTTCCATTTTATTTTCCTCGCAATACAAATTCCTGTACCGGATAGCCAAATCCAACCAGCAGTTTTCCTTCTGCAAAACCGAATCGCTTATAAAGCTCTCTGGGAGCTGTGCCCTTTTCGTCATTCTCCCGAAAAGTGGTAACGGTAATATCCTTGGAACGGTCAAGTTCTGAGAGGGCTTTTTCCAGAAGCGCGCTTGCAATACCGTTTCTTCGATACGCTGGGTCGACTGCCAAACAGCAGATCATATTGTGCGTTTTGGAGAAAAGCAGAACGCCGATTATTTTTCCGTTATCCTTCACACACAATGCCTGATTCTCACCCATAAACCGCAGAACCGTTTGCCGGTGATCTTCCAAAGCCTCCTGTGTTTCCAGTCCCGGAAAATTCCATCTGACCTCTTTTACCAGTTCCATCCACGACTCTATATCCTGCAAAGTACCATATTCTACTTTCATTGAGCGCCCTCCCAAATAGAAAAACGGCGCAGACCTGCGCCTGCGCCGTAAAACATACACTTTTTGCCCAATAATCACCGGGCAAGAGTATCAGGAGCAAGGCGAACCATATCCGTACAAATCAAAGCAGAAAACTTCATGGAGCTCGCTCCTTTCCTAAAAACTGGGTATATTATATTACCAAAGGAAAGTATTGTCAAGATTATCCGGCGCACAGAGGGATTTCATAAGTCCACACCCAAAAAGCAGGGAAAAGTTCTCTTGTTTTTAGATTTTATACTGCCCATACTTTTTCTTATATTGATTTGCTCGCCGTTTCTGGTATAATATGAAAAAAAGCAAAGGAGACGATACTATGGATAGAATTATTTCCGTTAAGGGAACGGGCAAGATTTCCGTCTCGCCGGATTATATTGAGGTGCTTTTAAGTATTTCCAGCCAGAATATGGAATATGGCGAAGCTTTGGAACTGGCGAATGACAAGGTGGAAAAGCTGCAAAATGCCGTTAAGGCTGCCGGCTTTTGTAAGAAGGATTTGAAAACTACAAATTTCCGGGTAAATACGGTACATAATAATGTCCGGGATGAAAATGGCGAGTATCATCAGAAATTTGCGGGCTACAACTGCCGCTACGATATGAAGCTGAGCTTTGATTTTGATACGGAAATCCTTGCAAAAGCCCTTGGGGAGATTGCCAACTTCGGCGCACAGCCTGAGCTGAATATTCAGTTTACCGTTAAGAATCCTGATGCCGTTCGGAAAGAGCTTTTGGAGAGCGCTGCCGAAAACGCAAGACAGAAGGCAGAAATTCTGTGTAAGGCTTCCGGCGTTAAGCTTGGTGAGCTTGTTAATATCAACTATAACTGGGCGGAATGTGCCTTTGTTTCTCCGACACAATACGATGTGAGCGCGGCAGCGATGCCCCTTATGGCAAAGCGTGTGGCGGCACCTGCTATAGTTCCTGAGGACATTCAGGTCAGCGACAGCGCTGCTTTCCGTTGGGCAATTCAATGAAAATGGTGGGGGAGAGCCGGATATGGGGATACTCCTGAATTTGCTGTTCCCAAGAAAGTGTGTGCTTTGCCAGCGGGTTTTGACCAGAAGGGAAGAGTCTGTTTGCTGTACTTGCAGCTGTGAAATACAGCCCAGAACCATGGGAAAGCATAAGCTTCCCTACATTGCCAGATGGTATTCTTTGTGGGATTATCAGGGCAATGTACCTGAGAGTATTCACCGATTCAAGTTTCGCTCCTGTCAAAGTTATGCGGCTGAGTATGCCAAGCTTCTTGCCGAGCAGCTTGAGGCGCTGGAGTTTCCTGATCAGGATTGTATTTCTTGGGTGCCAATTAGCAGACATCGGCGCAGTATACGAGGTTATGACCAAGCCCGGCTTTTGGCTGAATCTTTGTCAAAGGAAGTAGATATTCCTTGTGTAAGCACCCTAAAAAAGATTGTGGACAATCCCCCTCAATCCGGCATGAAAGGGGAGGCAGAGCGCAGAGCAAATGTTTTAGGGGCATACATGATAAGGGATAGTGAAATTGTAAAGGGAAAGCGCATACTCATTCTGGACGATGTTGTTACTACCGGCTCCACCGCCAGCGAATGTGCCAGAGTTCTGCTAACCGCCGGAGCAAAGGAAGTATCGCTGGTTACCGTAGCGGCGGTTCCCAGAATGAAATAAAAAAGTTAAAAAACCCAAAAATAATGCTTGCATTTTGCTGAACAATGTGCTATTATACTTTGGCACGCCAGAGTGCGATGCATGCGCCGGTAGCTCAGTTGGATAGAGTGACTGACTACGAATCAGTAGGTCGGG
>JBJDYH010000355.1:0-5839 GCA_051867135.1 Faecousia sp.
TCGTCTTGATTGCCACAATTATTCTTTTCGTAGGTTGAATTTTGGGGAAGTTAGGATGAAATGAGCGAACAAATCCCGGAAAAATAGTCGCTTTTGGGACCCAATGTCCCACCATTGTCCCAATTCGTTTTGGGGATGTTTCGTAAAGAGCTCAAAAAGTTAGAAAAACACCGGATTTCATGGCGAAATCCGGTGTTTTTATGGTTGCGGAGGCAGGACTCGAACCTACGACCTCCGGGTTATGAGCCCGACGAGCTTCCAACTGCTCTACTCCGCGATATTTATATAATTGCTTGGTTGCTTGGATATTCTAACATATAGGCTATGGTTTGTCAAGGGGTATTTTTTGTCGCAATGGCTATGCTTTTGCCGGTATATGGGCGGGCTTGTCAGGGCAGGAAAACAGGCGTGCGGATTGTTTCGGATGCTTTGTGTTTCGAACCGGCCTTCCGGCCCCATATACCAATGGGGCCGGAAGATTGATGTTCAATGACTGTGCGCCAATCTTATGGCATGGAGTCGAAAACGGAAGTTTTACCGCTGAAATGGCGCTTTATCTGGGTCGCGTCCGTTGCATTGATGGTACTATCCGTGGAATATACATTGGCAACCAGCAAACGGTAGGCTTGGGTTTCGCTGTCTCCGCCGGTAATTATGGAGGACTTGCCGCTGAAGTACCGGTTGATCTGGGTCGCGTCCGCAGAGTTGACCAGTCCGTCGCCGGTAACATCGCCGTACAGGAGAATTTCCGCGTTCTGCGTAACATCAGAAGTGTCAACGGTAACGGTATACTCTCTGGTGGCGTGCTTGGTCTTCATTACCTTCAAGGTATAAGTACCGGGGGCTACATCGGCGATGGCGTAGCCGGCAGAGTTGCCCTTGACAGTAACGGAATAGGCCGCCGTAGAAGTTCCGCTCTTAATAAGCTGAACGGTCACATTGTCAGTATCGCTGCCAAAGCTGGTCACAGTTCCGGCAACCGTAAGGCCGGTCACAGGAACAGCATTCACATGTACAGTCGCCCAGCCAAGGGTATTGTTGTAGTCCTCTACGATGATGGCATTCCATTGCGCCTGAGTGCCGGTAAAATAGATATCCTTCAACGAGACGCAGCTATTAAAAGCATTATTCTGAATGGTGGTTACGCTGGCAGGAATCGTTACTTCCTGTATTACATCATTCCAGTAGAACATCCTGCTGGGAATATAGCTGGGAGAGCCTCCTATTTTTACAACCCGGATTGTATCCAGCAAGCTTTCCCATGGCGCTACAGAATACTTAAAATTGGAATTGGGAATGCCTCCCAGATACTGCTCCATGAGCAGGTCGGTTACATCCCGATAGAAATCCTCAACAGAATCGGTAGTGGACAAAGTCAAGGTGGCAGCAGCGGAATCGTAGGTATAAGAAATATCCGCGGTATAGTCTTGGGTGGTCATGGGATAGGCAGCTCGAAAGGCGTCGGTCTCAAACTCCGAATCCAAAATCAGCAAGCCTTCTACAGAAGCGGGGCAGCGCAGGAAAACATCGTTGGTCGCGTCAATAATATAGTAAACGCCGTCCAGCTCTACGATATTCCATGCGTGGCCGCCATCAATCAGCAGTCCGGTGACTATGCGGCAGTCCACTCCGCACGCCAAGGCCAAGCGATAAAACGCGGAAGCATAGCTTTCACAGACACCGCTGCCGTTTATCAGCGCACCGTAGGCGGTATGCTGAATGATATCACCGGTTTGGTAGGTAACATTGCTGCGAAGCCAGCGGAAAATATCGAGAACCGCATGATAGTCGGTATCCTTGCGGATAGATTTGAGGATTTCAGCCACTTTGGCATCTACCTGAGCTTCCTGAGCGGCAGTTGTGGCATAGTTAGGAGTATAGGTGATGGAAAAGCGACTGCTGTTGTAGCTTATACTGGCGGAATAGCCCCGGCAACGGTTGGCAAGATAGTCGCCCTCTTTGGGGTTGCCGGTGTGGGCAAGGGCAAGGTTAAAGACTTCATTCACCAAACTCGATTCATACGGAAGGTTAACGCCCACGCTAACGGAAGTTTCCCCCGACAAGAGCTGCTGGCGGAGCGCAGAAGCGGCTTCTTCCAATGTATCGTAGTAAGTGACAGCCGCCATAGGCATAGGAATGGCAGCGGCTTCTTCGGAGGAAAGAATGGTTTGCTGGGTGGTTTCACCGTCATAGCTTTCCACAATGACGGTAGGTAGCTCCTCTTCTTGCGCGAAAACCGTACTGAAAGGCAGGGCTGCCAAGAGGCAGAGCGTAAGAAGCAGGGAAATCAATCGTTTCGTCATATATTTCGCCTCTCTTTTCCTAGAATACTATTATGGTATCATGCGCAGTTCCATGTGTCAAATAAAAATGGATAAACAGTTTTGACCAAAGCGGCGAAAAGAGGGTACCGTAGTATACCCACCCTTTGCAGCGTTCCGGCAACGCTGTCGGTTCTTAGCCGTAGGGAACGCCCTGCGTGGCGCTGGCGCTTGGTACGGCGGTGGATTTGGGGTTGCGGCGGGAGCAAGCCCCCGCCCTACGGTAATGAATGGAAAACACCGTAGGGGCGAGCATTGCTCGTCCGCTACCGCACACGGTTGACTGCGGTGGTGGATTTAGGTTTTGGAACGGCAACATGGGCCGTTCCCTACGGGATTTTCCTTATTCTGGGTAGGGAAACCGCCCGCAAAGGTGTGAGCCTTTGGGGGCGGTTGGGTGATTATGCGAAATCGGTAAATACGGAGGATTTGCCGCTGAAATGGCGTTTTATCTGGGTGGCATCCGTTGCGTTGATGGTATTATCCTTGGAATATACATCGGCAACCAGCAAGCGGTAGCCATCCACACTATCCCCAGAGGCGATAACGGAGGATTTGCCGCTGAAGTATCTGTTGATCTGGGTCGCGTCCGCAGAGTTGACCAGTCCATCCCCGGTAACATCGCCGTACAGCAGGATTTGGGCATTCTGCGTAACATCATCGGAAGCGACTGTGACGGTATACTCTCTGGCGGCGTGCTTGGTTTTCATTACCTTCATGGTGTAGGTGCCGGGAACTACGCCGGTGATAGAATAAGCGGCAGAATTGCCCTGAACCGTGACCGTATAAGCCGCTTCGGTTTCACCGCCCTTCATGAGCTGGATGGTTACATCCTCTGTTTCGCCACCGAAGCTGCTCACCGTGCCGGAAACCATTACGCTGATGGTAGAATAAGGCTGCCATGTAAGCTTTCCGCCATAATTCTGCATGATATCTGCTGTCCAGGTATCATTGCCGGCAGGATAGTAGGCCGTGGCTGTTATGTAGTCAAATGTGGAACTCTCAATACTGGGTGCATCCCCTGTAAAAGTAATGCTGCTCAGGCTGCTGCAGTCAGAGAACGCATAGTCTCCAATGCTGATTAGACCCTTTGGGAGGGTGATGCTCTCCAGTTCTGTGCAGTAAGAGAACGTATAGCAGCCAATGCTGGTTACGCCCTCGGGGAGAGTGATGCTGCTCAGGCTGCTGCATTCAGAGAACGCATAGTCGCCAATGCTGGTTACGCCCTCGGGGATGGTGATGCTTTCCAGACTGCCGCATCCATAGAATGCAGAGTCACTAATGGTGGTTACGCCCTCGGGGAGGGTGATGCTGCTCAGGCTGCTGCAGTCCCGGAACGCAGCGTAGCCAATGCTGGTTACGCCCTCGGGGAGGGCAATGCTGCTCAGGCTGCTGCATCCATAGAACGCATAACCGCCAATGTCGGTTATGCCCCCGGGGAGGGTGATACTCTCCAGACTATAACACCAAGCGAACATATAATCGCCAATGCTGGTTACCTTCTCGGGGATGGCGATGCTTTTCAGAGCGCTGCATTCTTGGAACGCAGAGTTGTCGATAGTGGTTACGCTCTCAGGGAGGGTAATGCTCTCCAGTTTTGTGCAGCAAGAGAACGCATACTCGCCAATGCCGGTTACTTTCCCGGGGATGGTAATGCTTTTCAGGCTGGCGCATCCATAGAACGCATAATCGCCAATGCCCGTCACGCCCTCAGGGATGGTGATGCTTTCCAGACTGCCGCATCCATAGAATGTCCGGTTGCCAATGGCGGTTACTCCTTCGGGGATGGTGATGCTTTTCAGGCTGCTGCATCCGGAGAATGCAGAGTCACTAATGGTGGTTACGCCCTCGGGGATGGTAATGCTGCTCAGGCTTCTGCATCCGGAAAACGCAGAGCCGCCTATAGTGGTTACACTCTCGGGGAGGGTGATGCTTTCCAGGCTGCCACATTCATGGAACGCGCTCTTGCCAATGGTGGTTACGCCTTTGGGGAGGGTAATGCTTCTCAGGCTGCCGCATCCGGCAAAAGCACCGTTGTTAATGGTGGTTACACCTTCGGGGATGGTGATGCTTTCCAGAGAGCTGCATCCGAAGAACGCAGAGTCGCCAATACTGGTTGCGTCCTCGGGAAGGGCGATGCAAAGCAGTTTTGTACAGCAAGTGAACGCATAATCGCCAATGGCGGTTACGCTATCGGGGATGGAAATGCTTCCCATGCTGCAGCATTCATAGAACGCAGAGGATCCAATGCTGGTTACGCCCTCATCAATAACGACACAGGCAATACTCTCCCGATACGCATACCATGGTGTACCGAACGATGAATAGTTCTCCATTTCACCGGTGCCGGAGATAGTCAGTGTGCCATCGTCGGTAAGAACCCATGTCAGGTTGTTGCCGTCTGCGCCGCAGGTGCCGCTGGCGACTTCTGTTGCGGCGAAAGCCGTCACCGGCAGCATGGACAGCACCATGCATAGCACGATGATTGCGCTGATTGCTTTTTTCATACCTCTCATAGTGGAACCTCCTCAAAAAATAGATGATGATTGCCCCCAAAGCCCTGTAAACGGCGTTTTTGGGCAAAGAAAAGGTTATTCCATACAACAATTATAGGCATTTTACGGAGGAAGTCAAGCAAAATGCCCAAATAGTGCTAATTTCAGGAACTTTTTTGTGGGGAACGGCCCGCGTGGCGCTGGCGCTTGGTGCGGTGGTGGATTTTGGGTTGCGGCGGGAGTAAGCCCCCGCCCTACGGTAATGAACGGAAAACACCGTAGGGAATGCATTCATGCATTCCGCTTACCGCACCCGGTTGACTGCGGTAGTGGGTTTGGGGTTTCGGGCGGGTCAAGACCCGCCCCTACAAAGGTGCGTCCTATCCTGTAGAGGCAGGGACTTGCTCCCGCCGCAAACCGGCCATTAGAGAGAACGGCGGGAGCAAGCCCCCGCCCTACGGTAATGAACGGAAAACACCGTAGGGAATGCATTCATGCATTCCGCTTACCGCACCCGGTTGACTGCGGTAGTGGGTTTGGGGTTTCGGGCGGGTCAAGACCCGCCCCTACAAAGGTGCGTCCTATCCTGTAGAGGCAGGGACTTGCTCCCGCCGCAAACCGGCCATTAGAGAGAACGGCGGGAGCAAGCCCCCGCCCTATGATAAGGTTGCACCCTTCAGCTCGCTAAATTCCAATTTACCGAACAACTGATATGCATATTCGGCAAAAAAGCGGAGGCGGGTTTTGACCCGCCCGTTTTCTGCGGTGGTGGATTTTGGTTTTGGAACGGCACATGGGCCGTTCCCTACGAGAGGGCTGTAGGTTTTTAGCCGTAGGGAGCGCTGTGGGTTTTTAGCCGTAGGGAACGCCCCGCGTGGCGTTCCGTTTGGTACGGATGTGGATTTTAGGGTTTGGAACGGCACATGGGCCGTTCCCTACGAGATTTTCATTATTCTGGGTAGGGAAACCGCCCCCAAAGGTGTGAGCCTTTGGGGGCGGTTGGGTGATTATGCGAAATCGGTA
>JBJDYH010000356.1:0-5810 GCA_051867135.1 Faecousia sp.
GCCAAAATCTTCTGCCCCCAGCTCTTGCCGATTTAATCAGAGCTTCCTTAGAAAAGTGTGTATAACGCCAAGAATATTATAGTATATTTCATCCGGTTTTTCAAGCGCTTTTGACGAATTTTCTATTATCTGTGACAAAACGACATAATTTTGTGACGAAACGGCAAAAACTGCCGTGTTCACAGCCGACTGGTCGTTTTTTGGGGCCGAAAAGCCCGGAAGCAGCCAGCCGAAACCGTGAACACAGCAGTTTTGTAATGGGGATTTCTCCCGCTTTTTCATAAATTTCCCGAAAATCCGCCCCTACGGTATGGGACGCACCTTTGTAGGGGCCGATGCCCACATCGGCCCGAAACCTGAAATCCACCACCGCAGAAAACGAGGTGCGGTAGCGGACGAGCAATTGAAACGCCCCTACAAAGAGACGCACCGCTGTAGGGGCCGGTCTTGACCGGCCCGAAACCCCAAACCCACCGCCGCAGTAAACGGGCGGGTCAAGACCCGCCCCTACAGAGGGCGCGGCACACGCTGCGCAAAATCTCCATTACCCCGTGTTTTCATCGTAAAAAAATCGGCAACAGCAAAGCCATTGCCGATTTTTTACAGAAACCGTCCGTTACTTTGTTTTTCTTCTATAACCCTGTGCCCCGGCCAATCCTGCAGCCGCAACGAGCATCAGCCCTGCCCACAGCCACAGATTGGTGCTGTCACCGGTCTGGGGAGAATCCGGGTCGGCAGGTTTATTTGCTTCGGCTGCCGCCAAAATCGCCGCATCCAGTTTGGCCTTGACCGCGGGATCGATCAAACTCTTTTCATAATCGGAGAGCGCGTTATAAGCGTTTTCCGCATCGTTTACCTTGCCTGTGTCAGATTTGGAGACAGTATCCGGCAGCGCGTTGATCTGATTTTCCACCGATTCTACTTTGGCAATGACATTCAGGGCATCCTCAATGCGTTTGACCGCGTCTGTAATTGCCTTTTTCTCATCGCCGGTGTAATTGCCGCTGTATTTCTCAAGGGCATCGTTCAGATCCTTCTTTGCTTCTTCCAGATCCTTTTTGTTCTCCGGTTTTACATTGGCGGAAGTGATGTCCTGCACTTTCTGAATGCCGGTGGTGTTGGCAGCTTCGGCTGCTTCCGCGACTTTTCTGAGGAGATCCTCCGCTTCTGTCTTAGCGTCGCTCAGCGTTTTTCTCTCACCGTCGGTCAGATTGTCGGTATCCAAAAGTGCCTGAATATCCTCCGTCAAATCCGCAAGGTCTTTTGTATCGTCGGAATTTACGCTGCTTTCACCGACTTTTCCCAACGCCGTGTTGATACGCCGGATTTCTTCCTGCGTATCTTCAATGACCGCAGCCAGCTCCGCGGCTTTGTCTGTGATGGCCTTAAGAGCCTCTTTTTCAGCATCGGTGGCATTTGTAATGTCCTGCGCCGCAACCGCATCCTTCACAGCCGCAATGGTCTGTGCATGGCCGGAGCGGACATTGCCGGTATTCAGCCCGTCAATCGGCTTAGACAGGTGGGAGATGGGCTTCATGGTCACGGTGACGGTGGTATTGTTGCCGGCTTTGTCGGTAACCGCGATGGTGTAAGTCTTATCCACATTGCCGGGGAGGGTGATGGTGGTATCCGTGACGGCTTCGCCGTTTAAGGTCACGGTGTCCAGATTGTCGTCGCTGACGGTGACGATCCGGGTGGTGCAGCGTATTTCACCGTCCGTTACGCCGGTGATTTTGGGAAGGGTCAAGTCAAACTGGGCACCCTGGGAGCCGAAGCAGATAATGTTCCCGGCCTTGTCCGTGACCCTGACATAAGTGATAAACTTTTCGCTGTCCACAGCGGTGACGGTGAAGCTGCTGCCCTCCGTCCAGCCGGTGATGGCTGCCACTTCCTGCTGGGTCAGAACGGTTTCGCTTCTGTAGTATTCCACAGAGGCGATTCCGCTCAAGCTGTCGGAGGCGGTAATCTTTCCGTTCACATCCCCGCCAAAGAACAGGCTGAAGGCAATGCTGTCCAGCGCCTGCTTTACGGAGCTTTCCTGATAAGTGATATCCCAGGTCTCCGGGGCAGTCTTGTCGATTTTGCAGGTTTCCGACACCGCCAGGGAGATGGCTCCGGTTTCCGTATTGCGGACATAGAAGGTCAGGGTGCCCTCGCCCTCTTCGGTGATGGACAGGGTGCTGCTCCATTCTCCCTCTGCCAGGTTGGCCGCAGACAGCTCCCGACCCGTTTGGGCGGTAACAACGAAATCGGTGTTCTGCCAATCACCCGAATTGACGGTGTAATCCGTTTCCCTTGCGGGTGTATAGGTATTGTAGATGCTGGCGGTGGTTTCGGTCTGATTGCCGGAATCCGCAAGACAGTACTTGGATGCATCGGCTCCTGTGAGGGTCAAGCCGGTGATGGTGACGGTTTTATTCGTGCCGACATCGGCATCCGAAAAGACGCCTACCGCAACAACGGATACCTCGTCGCCCTCCTGAACGCCGTTCAGGGTTATGCCGCTGCAATCCAGAACTGCCGTGATGGTGCCGTCATAGGGTTTGTCTTTGGCGATAATGCCGGTGACGGTGATGAAGTGACCCTGCGCACCGCACCATGTGCAGACACTATCCGCGAACTTGTGCTGTTTGATGCCCTCGCTGTTGTTGGTGTAGCCCTGACAGGGGGATTCTGCCGCTGTTTTGTAAGCCGTGCCGCCGGAGAACTTGGGATAGGCATCCGGCGTGCCCAGATCAATGTTCTGATGCCAAATCAGCGGATTCTCATTGGTTTCCCCAGAGCTGTCGCCGTTGAGCAGATACGCCACCTCGCCGGAAGCAAACTGGGCCGCGGTCTTGCTTGCGGTTGTGCCGCTGCCGGAGCCGATGCCCTTTCCTGCCGTTGTGTCGAGGAAGTAGCAGTTATCGACTGTGCAGTTGGCCGCGGAAGCATTGCCGCAGACACCGCCGAGATTGCTGCTGCTGTTTTTCGGCGTGCCGGGTGTGCCGATACTATAGCAGTTGATGACCTTGGCTGATGTGCTGCCGGTTGCATACAGATAGCCGCACACGCCGCCCACATCGGTGCTTCTCGTGCCGTTGGCGGCAACCGCGCCGGTATTGTAGCAGTTGGAAATTGTAGCCTTATCGCATCTGCCGCAGACACCGCCGATGCGCTTGCTGCTGGAACCTGCCGCATTGACGCTGCCGGTGTTATAGCACTTCGTCAATGTCACCGCTGCGCTTGCGCCGGTGTTATTGACATAGCCGCAGACACCGCCGGCATTGCCGCTGGTACTGGTGCCGGTCAGGTAGACATTGCCGGAGTTGCGGCAGTTCGTAACGGTGATGACTGCGGCACTGCCGGCGTTCTGCACACAGCCAAATACGCCGCCGACGCTGTCGGTCGTGCCCTTGACCGTGCCGGTGTTATAACAGTTGGAGATGGTCAGGACGGTGTCGCTGCCGGAATTGTAAATGCGTCCGCATACGCCGCCAACAAAGGTGCCGCCCTGGATGTAGGAATTCACAACGCCCACATTACAGACGCTGCCATCGTATACATTGCCGAACAGACCGGCATAGTTCGTGGTGGTCTTGCAGTACAGGCCGCTGACCGTATGTCCCTGTCCGTCAAAGGTGCCGGAAAATTTCCGGCTGTTGCCGTATGCGATGGGAGTCCAGTCCATCCAACCGTCTTGCTTTACACCACCGCAGTTGGTTACATCGCCGGTGTTCACAAAAATGTCTGCCGTCAGGACGGCGTTGGCTCCGATGTTCTTTTCCATGCCGTCTACCCCGTCGTTGACCAGGGCAGCAAACCAGTAGAGCTGACCGGCGTTGGCAATCTGATAGACCCCGTCCACCAGCTCCGGTGCCTGATATCCGCTGCAGCCGGTGCAGAAGCCGTTGTCGTACAATGCGCCACAGGATGGGCAATTACTGCTCTCCGCCGCAAACGCCGGTGCGGACAGCAGACCCAGCACCAAAACAATGCTTAGCATCCGGGTAATCCATCTTTTCTTCATGATTGTGTACCTCCTTGTGGATTTGCGCATGATTTCCGGGTGAAGGTTCAGCCGGATTTGTGTCAAAAAACGCTGCATGAAACTAACTTATATTGTAGTATATTTCATCCGGATTTTCAAGCGCTTTTGACGAATTTTCTATTATCTGTGACAAAACGACATAATCTTGTGACGAAACGACAAAAACTGCCGTGCTCACAGCCGACTGGTCGTTTTTTGAAGGCAAAAACCCCGGTAACGGCCAGCCGAAACCGTGAACACGGCAGCTTTTGTGATGCGCCGTTATCCGCTTTTCTTATGGGTTTCCCTTTGCCAGCTTCTCGAAATACATTGCCAGCGCCTTTTCCGTATCGGTTGTCTTTCGGAAGGATTTGATCTTGGAAATATCGAACAGAATACAGCCGCAATGCCCCTTGAAGGTGGGGAAACAAATCACCTCCAGATAGGTGTCGATTTCCGGGCTGTAGTCAATGATCTGCAGGGTTTCTCCGAACAGCGTGGCCCGCTCGTAGCTTCGCAGCCACTTGGAATCCATATTGGGAAACAGGCTTCCGAAGGAGCTGCCAATCAGCTTTTCCAGGGGCAGCTTTTCCAGCTTCGCAAGGGCGAGATTGCCGTAGCGAAATACCCAGTCAATGGCGCGGCAGCCGCTGTCGAACACCATCTCAATGTCCGCGAAGGCAAAGGGAAGGGTATCAAACAGGCGGTAATGGGCGCGGTACTGCTCCGCCGTGGCGGGAAACCCATCCGCATCGAAGCTGCGGATCATATCCTGCTGCTTTTCGTGGAGTTTTGCCAGAATCTCTTTTTTATTCCGCACCACATAATTCAGGGATTCTCCGTTGGACAGGTTGACCTGATCCGTAACGCTGTGGATGGCCAGCACCGACACCAGACATCCCCGTTTCACCTTGATAAAATTGCCCCCAAGAGCATCCTCCAGCTCCATGAGCGTGAGCCTTGCCGGATATACGCTCCCGTCCGAGATGTGCAGAAAGGCAATATTCCCTTTCATCTGCACATAAAGAATCTGGCTGATGTTCAGTACAATTTCCTGCTTGTTGGAAATAATCGTGATGGTTCCCGCGTCCTGCATACCCGGCGCCTCCAAATCTTTCTTTTTGTATATGGACACAATATATCAATATTTTATCAAATCGGCATGTAAAATTCAATCAGATTTGTTGTTCTGCCATGGATATTTTGCGGCTTTAACCTATATAAGGGAGCGCCTTTTCCGTAAAATCCACCGCCGCAGGAAACCGGCGGGTCAAGACCCGCCCCCACGGGTTTTCCGGGTTCGTAACCGTAGGGGCGAGCATTGCTCGTCCGAAATCTCAAATCCACCGCCGCACCTTACGAACTCGGCAAAGCCGAATAAAACTGCGAAGCAATAAAACTGCAAAGCAATAAAACTTAAAACTTCCGTTTTTGAGTTTTGAGTGATATTGCTTACGCAGTGGTATTTTTTCTGACGAAAAAGTTTTATTGAAACCTGCCGGTTTCAGTTTCAGCCCAAAATCCACCGCCGCAGCAAACGGAAGCGCCACATGGGCCGTTCCCTACAGAAAAAAACGGAAAATCCCGTAGGGCGGGGGCTTGCTCCCGCCGAAACCCAAAACCTACCGCCGCAGAAAAATGGGTGCGGAAAACGGGCGGGTCAAGACCCGCCCCTACAAAGGGTTGGTGCATAACCGCACCGCTGTAGGGGCCGGTCTTGACCGGCCCGAAACCCCAAACCCACCGCCGCAGTAAACCGGGTGCGGAAAACGGGCGGGTCAAGACCCGCCCCTACAAAGGG
>JBJDYH010000357.1:0-5810 GCA_051867135.1 Faecousia sp.
TAATCACCATTATGTCCAGCCTTGCCCAGGAAGAAAGCCGCTCCATTTCCGAAAATGTCACCTGGGGAAAGCGGAAGCAGTTTGCAGACGGCAAAGTTACCCTGCCTTATAAGCACTTCTTGGGCTACCGGAAAGGCCCGGATGGATTGCCCCAAATCGTGCCTGAGGAAGCAGAAATCATCCGCCGCATTTACTCCATGTTTATTCTGGGAAACACACCTTGTTCCATCGCAAAACAGCTCACCGAGGAAGGCATCTCGACCCCCTCTGGCAAGAGCAAGTGGTCACCAACCACAATTGAGAGTATCCTCACCAATGAAAAATATAAAGGGGATGCCCTCCTTCAGAAAACCTACACCGTCGACTTCCTCACGAAAAAGATGATCGCCAATGACGGTAAAGTTCCCCAATACTATGTGGAAAACAGCCACCCAGCAATTGTTCAGCCTTGGGAGTTTGCCATTGTCCAGTCAGAGATCAAGCGCAGGCGTTCCCTTCCCAGACGATATAGCGGCCAGAGTGTATTGGCGACCCATATCATTTGCGGAGACTGCGGTGACTATTATGGCTCCAAGACCTGGCACTCCACCTCCAAGTACCGCCGAACCATCTGGCAATGCAACAGCAAATTCTCTGGGGACAAGAAGTGCCGCACACCTCACCTGGACGAAGAAAGGGTCAAGACCGCATTCCTCACCGCTTTCAATAGCCTCATCGAAAACCGGGATGCCTTAATCGAGGACGGAATTATTATCCAGCAGGCTCTCACCAATTGTGAAGAGATCGACCGCCAAATCGCCGCCATGGTCGAAGAGCGGGAAGTGGTAACCGAGCTGATCCGCAAGTGCATCGCTCAGAATGCCGCGGATGCCCTCGACCAGGAGGACTACGCAAGACGCTACGCTGCCCTCATGGATCGCTTCGAGACCGCAGCCGCCCAGCTGGCGGATCTGAATGAAAAGAAACAGGCTCGGGATGACCAAGCCTGTATGATTGGCGGCTTCCTCTTTGAGCTACGAGAACGGGATGAAGCGCTTACCGAGTTTGATCCTTACATTTGGGCAATCACTCTGGATGTGGTCACCGCCAATAGCGACGGAAGCCTGGTATTCAGATTTCGCAATGGTCTGGAGGTAACGGCGTAAAACCAACAAAATATGGTAACCGGCAAGCGGAATAATCACCGCTTGCCAATTTTTCTGCCCATTCAGCTGCATCGGAAGCCATGACCAGCAACTGATCTCCGAAGGAAAGAATGCCGATCTCTGGCAGGCAATGGGCCAACGGTTCTGTATTTTTCATAAGATGAATGCAGTCCTTGGACAGTCTGGAAAGGTCATGGATCATCACAAGATCAACCTTTCCAGCTTTGCATTTATCGATAATATGCTGGTATTCCTGCATAGCAGATAGGTCTGTGAATGGCACTCCGAACTCGGAATACACGCCTTCAACACGGAACCGTGGATCTCTATCCAGAACCAGTTTCATAAATTTGATATGATTTTCCGCTGTAGCCTCCTGCCCATCACCATAGGGCATCCGGGAATAGATGGCCACACGGAACTGCCCGGTGAAATTCGGTCTGCTCCGCTTCAGAAGGTTTTCGATCATATCCCAGTTAATCATCAGGCTCATCCTCAAACAGCCCCGGGAACATCTGCCGCATTTGGGCAATCGCCGCAAAGGTATCCCAGTTCTCATCCAGAATCCGCTTTGCGGCGGATCGGGTGATATGTTCCAAATTGTTCCGCTGCATTTCCTCGAAGGTCACTGGTACAAAGCCATTGATGTCCACACCGGCATTCAGCATATGATCATTTGTGGCGATCAGCGACCAATAGTCCATATTGGTATTTTCGTGAATGTGTCCATAGAGCATCCAGCCGCCATGGTTGGAAAAGGGCCAAGACATCATGGGATAGTGGCACATGGTGATCTTCCTCTCTCCATTCGTGAAAAAGGACATCATTTCCACGCTCTCGAACCAGCGACTAAGATCAACCGTTTTCATCCATGCTTTATCATGGTTACCCACCACCAAATGTTTCCTCCCTTTTAGCCGGGAGAGATACTCTTCTGCAGGTCTTTTGTTTCGGAACATGAGATCGCCCAGAACATACACGGTATCCGCATTGGTGACCTTGGCATTCCAATTGTCAATCAGTACCTCGTCCATTTCATCCACAGCAGAGAATGGTCGGTTACAGTGCGTAATAATGTTGGCATGACCCAGATGCAGGTCACTTGTATAGTAAATCATTAGTGGTCTCCTCATATTCTCGACAAGCCGCTTCTATGGCGGCTATTTCTTCTTGTGTGTAAAGCCAACCGAAGCGATTCATGAAGTCCTTCCAAGCGAACATGAGGAAGCGGCGGTCGTTGCGGTCGTGGATCATCACAGGGCTGTGCCCCTCGTCGATCAGCTGTAGCACATCGTCCATTCTCCGCTCCAACTCGGCTTGCTTGAAGTGTGGGATATTATCCAGGTTCAGTTTTTCTTCTAGCATTCCACATCCTCCATTCCTACAAAAGATAGACCGAACAGATCACCGATACCGCGCACTGCCACGGCCAAAAGAATGCACATCCGCTCCAACCCTTCTCGATCCAGTGTAGCCAGATACTTTTGTTGCTCTGGTTCAATTAAGTCGGTAAAACATCGGGAACAACTTTTACCGTTTCTCACCACCTGAATATACACACTGTCCAGAGATCGCGGTTCCGGGTATATGATTTCAACCGAGTTCTTGTCCTCCATAAAACTCCTCCATGTCCGCTGGGCGGTATTCCATTCGAATCTCACTCAGTTTGTAATAGTCCAAATGCCTGTATTCGTCCTCTTCATCCGCAGTTTCAGTGCCGGGAATGTAAAAACCAAGCAGTAGATCATCATCGGGCAGTATTATGGCTTCCCGAATGATGCCCAACTTGGCGTGACATTCTTCGAACTCACCCTGATCGATATATTTCTGTTCCATCTCGAGAGGTGTAAAAATCCGCTTATACACCCAGAAACGGAATATGCGGTCTTTATTCTTTTCCAGGAACTCGAAAATACTGTTGTAGGTGGCAGTTTCATTCATCTCCTGATTTATAGGTTTCATAGTACCACGCTCTTTTCTTTACCAACTCTTCTCGTATACCACTGACATCCACCCCGGAATACTTCTCAGCCGCATCAACAAAATCCAGAATCACAACGCCAGAAAGGCAATAGTCGTAACCCTCATACCATTTAAACCCGTCATCATTTTCAATGGGAGTAATTTCCTTGTCGTAGGAAATGAACAGGATGTCATCTTTGTACAAGTGGTTGAACACATAATTCGGTTTGTAAAGAAGATACTTCACGCCCTTTGCGGACATGAAACCGCGTCGCTTATACATATAGCCACCCACATACCATTCTGGCAGATCGGCAGGATAGATTTTGGTACGGTATCTGCCGTAGGCCAGGAGGTGCCTGTCCGGGTCAGGGTTGTCCTCCTGGAAGCGGCGGCCTATGGGAGAATGCATATAAAGTGGTGCTTTTGCGCGTTTTCTTGCTTTGGGGTTGTAGTAGTCCTGCAAGGCATAGATGCTATTCTTGGTGCGGACAATATGTGTCCTGGTATCCTCATTGAAAGAATAGCTCTGAACCTTTGTTGTGGTAAGTCGAGTCAAGGCCATCTCACAATCCATAATCAGCATAACCGAGTCAACCTCGATCAGCGGAACATAGCCTGGATAATCATAGATACCTTCGTATGGTGGGTCGCTTCGGCGATTTCCTTCCAGATCCGTCACCGACTTAACTTCTACAAATAGCTTTGTTTTTCTCATCAGCCGTCTCCAAATATGTCATTGCAGAACTCTGTAAAATCCACATCTCTGACCAGAGGGAAAGCCGTCATATCTTTCTCGGCATCTTTCTTCCGCTTGAACCGCTTTTCCTCCACTGCCAGCTGGTTATACAGATAGCAACCCTCCGGCATGATCATCGTTGGGAATCCCCAAAAGCGATCCTCAATGGCTATCCAGCTACCTCCGATATCCTCGTGCCGCAGGTTCTCAAAGCGAGCCTTAACAGCACGGCAGTAAATGCCATCCAGTGAAAACCAGTAATGGGTGGTGTCCACTACATCGCATTTCATATTGTACGGCCACCGCCATGTATTGAGATGCTCCCAGCGGTAGTTGTCCAACCGTAGCATTGCTTTGCCCAACAACTTGACCGGCTCCAATAGGGGGATTTCCTGGTAGGCCACATTGTGCTTTACTTCGGTGTTTCCAGCTTCGTATTCCCGGAACGCTCCGATCAGCTTTGCATAATTCTCACTTCGCTCCGGGTCGTCGCCCAGTGTGTCAATAAATGCCTTTATATCAGCCATGGTGCCATAGTAGGCCTTACCGAAGCTGGTGAAGGCGGCAGCGGAGTAATCGTCCAGATGCAAACAGTAAAACTGCTCATCCATTATCCTGCACCTCCTCGGGTTGTATCTCTTCGTAGCTCTCCATGAGGAAGTGCATACGGTCAATTCTCTTGTTGATGTGCCAGTGACCGCAGTACCAGGCTTTATATTCCAACCGATCTTCGATGGTATCCAGCCATTGCTCGGTGCTGTTGTCCACCGTAGCTTGGTTCACGCCGCTTAAGAATGCCTCCCGGGGCGTGTATTTCTCTGGGCAGGTATGGGTCCAGACAAGGTCCACCTTCCAACCCAGTTCATCCAGTTTCTGTTCAACTCTGTTCTTTATCTCAACAGAGGGCTGTTCGTCCGGGAACCAATGCAGGTTGCGTTGCAGACGGTACCATTTATCAACGGAATAGGCCCCACCGATGACAATGGCTTTCTTGCCAGCAATCTCATAAACCTCTCCATCCTTTGCAAAGAGCAGATTGGGAAGCTCGTCCTCTACATATACCGTGCCGCCATGCCACTTAGTTTCGTGGTAGGTGACAATGGTCTCTGGACGCATCTCGTGATTGCCATGGATGCAAAACATGGTCACACCCAAATCATTCAATCTCTTTTTCCTATGGTGGTCGCCACACTTATTTCCGTAATAGTTCATGCCAGTATCGCCCAGCAGAACGACGGTATCTTCGCTACTCAAACCGAACCGTGCAACAGCATCAGCAACACGGTGTACTTCGCCGTGAATATCTCCAGTAACCAGAATCATCGCAAATCCCTCCATTTCTGGCTTTGCATTTATTGTCGCGCATGAAGGTTACGCTGTCAATAAAAGTGCCTGTTTCATAAATTATATGATTTTTTGAAGTGACCTCCGCGAGAAAAAACTGCACGAAGGTCACGGGTTTGTGTGTCTGTAGGTCTACCTTTTGCCCCCTAGCTTATTGTGCAAAGGGAAATGATGAGAATAGAATTACTTAAAATCCCATCTCATCGTCTTTGGGGAGCAAATCCGAGTGGTCTCGAAGACTCTGCTTCACGGCAGCGGCAATGTCGTGAATGATTCCTCGCTCATACCCGGTACAATCGGATATGAGGTCGCATAGTTCCGTCTTGTACTCCTCTCGGTTGCCGGTCTGGTTTCCGTTGAGAACCTGGTCAACAGTAATCCCCAGCGCATTGGCAATCCGGATAATGGATTCCAGGCTGGCGTGCTTGATTCCTGTTTCAATGTGGCTTATGTAGGAAACAGACATTCCGGTATACTCAGCCAAATCAGCTTGGGACATTTTCTTCAGCTTCCGAAGTTGCTGAATTCGTTTACCGATGCGCTCATAGTTCACAGCCATGGTCATCACCTCCTTCTGTGCATAAACTTTTCTAATTATACACAGTATAGTAGGTATGACC
>JBJDYH010000358.1:0-5810 GCA_051867135.1 Faecousia sp.
CGGATGCCGGAAAGACGGGCACACTCTTTATTGCCGCCAATGGCCAGCACATCCCGGCCAAAGTGGGTCTTGTTCAGCACCAGCCAAGTGATGACAACAATGGCAATCGTCAGATATACATCCAGAGGCAGGCCCAAAAACTTTGCCTTATACAGCAGGCGGAAGGATTCCGGCATACCGGAGTAGGACTTGGATTCGGTCATCGTGTAGGCAATGCCCTTGAATACCTCGCCGGTAGCAATGGTGACCACCAGAGGAAACAGCTTCAGCTTTGCGGAAATCACGCCGTTCAGGCAGCCCATCAGGAAGCCAATACCCATGCAAATAGGCCAGATCGTCCACAGGGGCCAGTCCGTTTCCAGCATGATGATGGCGGCGGTGCAGCCGCAGACCGCCATCTGATTGCCCACCGACATATCGATGCCACCGGAGATCATCACGAAGCAGATGCCCATGCCGGCGATGATAATATAAGTTGACTGAGTAATCAGGTTATAAAAATTGCCTACCGACAGGAATACGGGGTTCAAAATGCCGAACATGATAATCAGCGCAGCCAAAATCATGTAGACGGTGCCCTCCTGATACAGGTAGCGTCCTGCAGACCCCAAGCGGGCCTTAATGGATTGATTGTCTTTCATCTTTGCGTATCCTCCTTATTGCATACCGGAAGCAAGGTGAAGCACCCGCTCTTGGCTGAACTGTTCCCGCTGTAATTCACCGGAAACCAGGCCCTCATACAGGACGATAATCCGGTCGGACATACCCAGTATCTCCTCCATGTCGGAGGACACCATAATGATGGCCTTCCCCTGTGCCACCAACTCGTTCATCAAATTGTAGATTTCCTGTTTCGCGCCCACATCAATGCCCTTAGTGGGCTCGTCAAAGATAATGACATCCGGGTCTGCGGCAAGTGTCTTGGCAAGAACCACTTTCTGCTGGTTACCGCCGGATAGATTGACCACCATCTGGTCGATACCCGGAACCTTGATTCGCAATTCCCCCCGATATTTCTCGGCCAGAGCCGCGTTTTTCTTCCCGTTGATGAATCCGAACCGGGAAATGCGCTTCATGGAGGAAAGCGATGTGTTGAATTTCACCGAATTGAACAGAATACAGCCCTGTTCCTTCCGATCCTCCGGAATCAGGCCGATACCGTGGGCAATCGCATCCGCGGGCGATCCGATATGTACCTTTTCTCCGTTCAGATAAACATCGCCGGAATCCATTTTCTTGGAACCGCAGACCAGTTCCATCGTCTCGCTCCGACCGGAACCAACCAAACCGGCAAAGCCCAGAATCTCGCCTTTATGGAGTTGGAAGCAAATGTTTTCCACAGAATTGCCGGTCAAATTCTTAGCTTCCAAAATCACTTCTCCCAAGGGGGTCTTCCGGGTTGGGAAGTTTTCATTCAGTTCCCGGCCCACCATCAGATTAACCAACTGCTGCCGGTTCGTGTCGGCGGTGTTGATAGTGGTAATATACTGGCCGTCCCGAAGAACACTGATCCGCTCGGTAATCTGGAACACCTCATCCATGCGGTGGGAGATATAGATGACCGTCACGCCTTTGGCCTTCAGTTTTCCGATAACGGAAAACAGCAGCTCTACCTCAGCCGCTGCCAGCGGCGCGGTAGGTTCATCCATAATCATGATTCTGGCGTTGTTTGAAATGGCTCGGGCAATCTCTACCATCTGCTGGTTGGCTGGGCTAAGCCGCTCCACCCGCATGGCGGGGTCTAATTGAAAGCCATACTCGTCGAAAATCTCCTGTGCCAGAGCGTTCAGCTTCCGCTTGGAATAGATTTTCCCCATTTTTCTGCCCATAAAGATGTTTTCCGCCACAGTCATGGGGGTTACAAGGTTGATATCCTGATAAATCACAGCCACGCCGTTTTCGGCGGAGAGAGCCGGCGTCATCTGGGAATAGGATTTGCCGTCGAAGATGATATTCCCGCCGGGGTCTGGGGTGATAGCGCCGGAAATAATCTTAATCAGCGTCGATTTGCCCGCGCCGTTCTCACCCATGATCGCGTGAACCTCTCCCGGTTCAAAAGACATGGACACATGATTCAGCGCCACAACGCCGGGGTAAGTTTTTGTGATGTTTTTCAGTTCAAGCATTTGCCTGTCTCCTTATTCAAAGGGTTGGGCCGCCCTGAAGGAGCGGCCCTCAGGATTCATTCATTGCGCAGGTGCGAAGGTGCGCGCAGCATCATCCACGGTAACGGTGGTATGGCCGTCTACGATCCAGTCCCACAGGCCAGGGGGCGTATAAGAGGAAGTGGCATCCACATTGGTTAGCCCGGTGATTGTCACCACATCGCCCTCTCGGGTGTAAGTTCCGGCGTAGACATCGGTAATCATGGGATTGCCGGGCAAGAAGAACCGGCAGGTACCGTCAGCAGCCAGATCGATCTGTGCGGTCTCCTCGCCCATCATGCCGCTGAATGTATAGGTATAGGAGTGGCCGGAGGCTTCCGCAGCCCCGGGCACAAAAGTGCCGTCATCATGGACAGTAATCACCGCATCACCGGTGGCAGCGTCAATCCACTCCCACAAGCCGGGGATCGTATACGCGGAAGAGGTATCCACATTGGTCAAAGCCTTGATGTTGACCACATTGCCCTCGCGGGTATAAGTACCGGCATAAACATCTGACAGCATGGCATTGCCGGGCAGGCTGAACTGGCAGGTGCCGTCCTTGTTCAGAACGATCTGAGCGGTTTCCTTGCCGCCGAGGCCGTCGTATTCGTAGGTGTAGGCGCCCTCGGGAGTATCCGTCACCGGCTCACCGGGAGCTGGCTCCTGCATATTCTTGTTGTAGCCATTGGCGCTGTCCCAGTAAGTCATCAGACCCTCATGGGCCAGAATCTCGTCATAGGTATAGGCGGAAATATAGGAAGGAGAGTCAAAGCAGACCAGTGCGTCTACCCCGCCATTCATTTTACCGTCAATGGGGAAATACAGACCGATGGAGTTGGGATTCTTCTTGCCGTAATCCACACCGGCTTCGCCAAACAGGACAGCGTTGCACAGGTTGGCCAGCGTCGCCGCCGCATCGCCGCCGCCGAATTGGCAAGCGCCCCGGAAGCAGCTGTATGTACCGGCATCATCGGATACAGAGCCGATCAGATATTCATACTCGTCGCCCATTACACCGCCGGAGAAGAAGGCAAACTCAGCGGCTTCTTTCTTGGAGTAGGTATCGGTGATGTAAACGGAACCGGCGGTGGAAGCCAGAGAATTATAGGCAATGAACACCCGAACCTTGGGGTTCTCGGTCAGTACACCGGAGACTACGCCCCGGTTGTCGCTCATGGACATCTGGGTGCTGCACGCATCATAGCTGCTGACACGGGAGGCAATCATCTCACAGTAAACAGGGTTATCAATTCTGTCCGCCTCGCTGACAACTTCTCCCATCAGGTTCACATACTCGCCCTTGGCATTTTTCAAGTAAGGCTCCAGAATCATGGCTTCGCCCTTGCAGCGGGTGATGGAGTCCTCACTCAGCGTGGAGCTGAGGAAGTGGACTTCCCAATCGCCGGCGGGATCCATATGCCCTTCGATCCAGGTTTTTGCTACAGAAGCTACATACATACCCACCATGAATTCGTCATCGCAGGAAACCGCGTCATAGGCATCCTCACTAACGGTACCGGTACCGCCGGAAATAACAACCTTGATGCCCCGTTCTCTGGCCCGAATCAGGCTATCCTCCAATGTGGAAATCTCGCAGGGCAGGATGACCAGCATTTCAGCATTCAGCAGGATGAAGTTTTCCACCTGAGCGCGCTGGGTTGCGGCAGAATCATCCGCAGAAACCACCTGCACATCATAGCCAAGGGGCTCAAGCATTTTGATCAGAGCCTCTTCCTGCAGCACCGCAATGGAACTGGATTTGTTCTGCATGCATACACCGATGAGCTTGGAGCCCTCCGACTGATCTTTGCCTCCGTTGCAGCCGGCAAAGCATCCGGCTACCAGCACCAGAACCAGCAAAAGACTGATAAACTTCTTCATTTTTTGTTCCTCCTCTGTTTTTTCGTTCAGGCACTTTTCGCCCTGCTTGTTTACGCCTCAATTTTATCATCCTTTTTTGTAGTATAAAACGGCTTTTCGCCTTTTTGTTATTCGGTTATTTTGATTTTTACAAAGCATTTTCAGGAAATAAATGCAGAATATCGCTGTTGACATAGGAGTTTTTACCAATTATAATGGTTGTTAGCTGAACATGTTCGCCAAAAAGTCCGCTATTCTATTATTCCATTTCTTTGATTCTATGAGGTGCTTATGGATTTTGACCGTCTTGCAGAATTTGCCGCCGTTGCGAAACATGGCAGCATCAAAAAAGCGGCACAGGAGCTTGGTGTCTCCGATGCCGCTTTGAGTGCGCGTTTAATTGGATTTGAAGAACATTTGGGAACACGGCTGTTTGTGCGCACCCGTGATGCCATGGTGCTGACACCCTCTGGCCGGCAGTTGCTTCCCAGCGCGCTGGAGATTCTGGACAGCTGCCGTAAATTGCAGCGGGAGGTTCGCGCAGCCCAGAAACACGCCTACCATCAGCTTCGTATTGCCATTACAGGCTCCAACCTGCCGCTGTATCTTGGCCCCTTTCTCGACCAGCTTAATATGAACCATCCCGACATCCGCATTGAGCTTTTGGACGACACCCGTTTTGGAATCGTGGATGGGCTGCAATCCGGAGAGGTGGATATCTACTTTGCACCGATTATGGATGATTTCGCGCCAAAAGGGCTGTCCAGAAATTTTGTGTCATCATCCACAGCATTTGTCATCATGCCGCGCAGTCATCGTTTGGCAAACCGCACGATGGTCTCCATCCGGGAACTGGACAGGGAGCAGTTCATCTTGTATCCCCCCACCGCAGAGAGTGCAATTCGTGATTTCCAGCTTTGCAATCTCCGGGATTCCGGAATCCACTACACCCTCTATGACGGCGATACCTCCACCTTGTTTTATAAGCTCTTGGTTCCGGTGGGCAAAGGATTGCTGCTTCGCCCTACCCCCATGATGGATATGCCGCCAAATGCCGTGTGTCTGCCGGTCACCGATCTGCCCCATCCGGCAACCATGTGTTTTTTCTTTGACAAAGCAAATCCGAAAGCCGATGTTCAAGCCTTCACCAGAGATTTTCCAAACTTTGCAAGGGAGGTAGCCAAGCGTGAATACAGGCAGACTTTATGAGTTTTTGGTACTATCTAAGTTATTAAGCTTCAGCAAGGCAGCCCAGGCTCTGTATGTTTCCCAAAGTGTTCTGACCAAGCATATCCAAGCGCTGGAAAAGGAAATGGGCGTTTCCTTACTGATCCGCACTACGCACGGTGTTGCGCTGACAGAAGCCGGGAAATTACTTGCGAAAGAGGCACCTGAGCTGCTCGGTAAATGCGATAGTGTTCTGCGTCGGCTTCGCAGCAAGAATATTCCCGCACAGGGCTCCATCCGAATCGGCATGGGTCTGGAGTTTTCCTATTCGAATCATATCCGACAATTCTTTCAGGGCTTTTTACAGCGGTATCCCGATATAGAGCTAAAATATGATGTACACATGGGCAGCACGCCCAGCTCGGTAACTACCCAGTATGACCTGTTCTTCACCCCCTGTGTTTACCACGACCTGCCATCTACTGTCAGTTATGTTCTTTCCCAACGGCATGGAACTTTTGCCATGCTCCCGCCAGGGCATCCCCTGATGGCTCTGCCTGCCGTAACCTTGCACCAGCTTGCCGGGCAGACCATCATCGTTCCCTATGCCGAGGAACTGTTTGGCCCCTACGCCCA
>JBJDYH010000359.1:0-5808 GCA_051867135.1 Faecousia sp.
AAAACCACAATATTTTCCATGTAGAAGTATATTTCTGGTTTTCCCATTTTGCACAAAGCGTAGTTGTTCCGAGATTCGGAATAGCTGCGCTTTTCTGCTTCCTTCCTCTTTTTGCCCGTTGCCGTTCCCCTCCTCACACTTCGATTTTCTGAAATTTGAATCGAAGTGGAGGAACAACAATGTTCAACAGAAAGAGCGAATATGCGCTCAACAAAAAAGTCAAGGATTTTATCGTGTATTCCGATGCCTATGGGAATATCACGAGACTCTCCGCAGAGGACTTTTCCAGTGTGAAGGAATTCCGAAAGTGGAAAAACTGGACGATGATGAAAAATCATGCCGATGAGAAAAAAGATCACCGGTATCGGAATCATTCTATTCCCTTCTCGGATTTTGACGGTGTGATCGGGGAAATCCTGGATACGGAACACGACATGATTGCACAAGAAGATTTTGAAGATCGCCAGCAGGAAATCCGTGATTTGATGGTACTTCTAAAAGAATGCCTATCTGAAACACAGTACAGGCGGATGTGGATGTACTACGTTGAAAATAAGGATACTTACGAAATTGCAGAGCTGGAGGGTATTTCTCATCAAGCCGTTTCAGACTGCATTCAGGCTGCAAGAAAGAGGTTTCTGAAATATCTGAAGAAACGTAGGGTATAGCTTAAATTAAAACTACCAGAAAGCCGCCATCACTGTAACTTGGTGTTGGCGGCTTATAAATGAATAGGTCGAGAGCTGTCTCAAATTTACTTTAGATCACTTTCCCCACCATCCAGATGTTCCCTTAGTAACTTTTCCACCGTTTTCTATAGCTGTTTTTTCTTCTTTGCGAATATGGAAAATAAAATTTTTTATTTTGAGAAAAACACCTTGCCAAACAAGGTAATCTCCGGCGATGGGTGAAGGAAGTCAACGTCCTTTACCTGTTTCTCTGTTTTGGGGGATGGGGTTGTACCTTGACAACTGCATACCCATTCGTCAAACACGATCCCATTGCTATTGTGATAAGCATAAGCCACTTTAGAAACTGCGCCGGGATGTGTCGGGTTTGTGAGCATCAGGACATCACATATCTTTTCGGTCTGTATTGGCTTCTTCCCCGGCACGGAGCGAGAAACAGGTTCTATGACTGCCGGACGGCTTCCGGCAGGGCGATGACAGGCAGTGGGGATAATGAGACTCCCGTCCAGTCACAGCTAAGAACGCAATGAGGGCGGTCACATGAGAACCATGCGAGGGCGCATAAAACCCGTGGAGCTGGTACGCTGCCAGCCGTTTGACGACTTCCCATCATAGCCGGGGTGTCGAGGACAAATAGGCAAAAATCCGCCAGCATCGGATTCGTATGCTGGCGGATGATACATAGGCAGACTGCTGTCTATACTTTTTAGGAGGTTATATACAAATATGAAAAACACATATTTCCGGGGAGACCTTTACTATGCCGACCTTGGTGCTGGTGTCGGTTCTGAGCAAAGCGGCTATCGTCCGGTGGTCATCATCCAGAACAATGTAGGAAACAAGCACAGTCCTACAACCATTGTAGCGGCAATTTCCACACAGATTAAAACGAAGGCAAACTTGCCTACGCACTATCACCTGAAGCCCGGAAATGGGCTTGTACAGACCTCCATGGTTATGCTGGAGCAAATTCGTACCATCGATAAGAGCCGCTTGGTTCAGTATATTGGGAAACTCTCAAATGAGGAAATCAAGGGGCTGAATCATGCTCTGGCGATCAGTATAGGTTTGATCTCCTCTACCCCAGCCAAACTGACTTTGTGCCTTTGTAGCACCTGTGCCGAAAACTTTTATGGCTCAGGTGCATATATTTTGCGGAGGTTGAACCCCATTGAAGTTGACAAGGACATGTGTACCTATTGCAGCCAGCGAGTGGGGTTTGACTATGAAATCACGAAAAGAAAAGACCGGTAACAACAGTACCCCAAAACCGGCAATAAACATAGCTTTTCCAAGCCAATACAAGGAAAGAGACAAGCTATTCACGCATAGACTAGGTATCATTTGAAGATCGGGGTGGTCATATGAAGGAAGTATCGTACCAAACGGAAACACATATAGCTTGCATTGGTGCAAAGGAAATTACCGTCACGGAATTGACACCCGTTTTCTCGGATACACAAACAGAGAACGCAAATAAGAAAACAATCGAACATAGCTTGTACCACATTTTTGAAAAATATTCTCACCTTTGAGAAAATGGAGCTGCTGCAGTATCATTATGCTGTTGGCGGCTCTTTTTTACATAGAAAGGAGCCTTTATGTTAATATATGATGCAATATACGCTCGGCAGTCTGTTGACCGTATGGATAGTATCTCCATTGAAAGTCAAATTGAATACTGCAAATATGAAACACGAGGTGGTGCGTACAAAGTTTTTCAAGACAAAGGGTACAGCGGAAAAAACACAGACCGTCCTAACTTCCAGATTATGCTGGAATCGATACGACGTGGAGAAGTAAAACGAGTGATTGTGTATAAGCTCGACCGTATCAGCAGATCAATCCTGGATTTTGCAACTATGATGGCGGAGTTTCAGGCGAAAAATGTAGAATTTATTTCTTGCACAGAGAAATTTGATACATCAACGCCTATGGGAAGGGCTATGCTGAATATCTGTATTGTGTTTGCCCAGTTGGAAAGAGAAACCATTCAGCAGCGAGTTACAGATGCCTATATCTCAAGAAGCCGGAAAGGGTTTTATATGGGCGGAAGAATTCCCTATGGATACCGACTGGAAACCTACATGATTGATGGGAAGAAAACCTCTCACTATGTAATCGTTCCAGAGGAAGCAGAAGTCGTTCAGACGATCTATCGGCTCTATGCCCAGCCGCAGACATCCGTAGGCGATATCGTACATTACCTAATTGATCACAGGATTCCCAATGTCCGTGGAAAAGATCAGGCTTGGGATCGGGCAAGAGTTGGTGACATGGTTAAAAACCCAATCTATGTCAAAGCGGACATGGATATCTATCGCTTTTTTAAGGATCAGGGAGCCATTCTTCACAACGATCCTACCCTTTTTATCGGAACAAACGGCTGTTATTTATATTCCGAAAAAGGTGCCCAGCGGAAAACTCTGAGCCTGGAGGGACATCATATCGTGCTTGCGCCTCATGAAGGAATTATCCCCTCTGATTTATGGTTGAAGACACGAGTGAAATGTCTGAATAACAAGCAGGTCGCAAAACCCATTAAAGCAAAAAACACTTGGCTGGCAGGAAAGATAAAGTGTGCCAAATGCGGATACGCACTGACAATCCGGAAGTCCAATACACAGATTGGACGGTATTTCATTTGCAGCCGTCGTATGCAAACAAATCGCTGTGAAGGTGTTGGCGGTATTCCTGCAACGGAATTTGAGAACTTCATTTTGTCGGAGATGAAAAAGAAACTGTCTGAGTTTGAAAGCCTATCTGCACCGCCCCAAAAACGGGAGAATCCCAGGCTGAGAGAACTCACTGCTAAGGTTGAGCAGATTGAAATTGAAATTGGGAAGCTTCTGAGTCGTGTCGCCGATGCGGATTCCATCTTAATGGGATACATAAACGATAGAGTCAAGGAGCTGCACAATCAGGCTTCTGAATGGAAGCATGAGATCAGTGAGCTTGCACCACTGGACTATCAGGATAGACAGAATACCAACGAAATCCGGGATTGTATGCAGCATTGGGACACGCTGGAGTTTGACGACAAGCGTGCCGTCGTGGACCAACTGATCTCCAAAATCAGAGCCTCACAGGATACCTGCGAAATCACCTGGAAACTGTAACACACATTTACTTCATGCTGTATGTTTCGTTTCGCCAAAACGCTGGAAGTGAACCACTTCCCTCTCCCGCAGGAACTTGATGGCATCATTCACATCCGGATCGTCAGAAAGGCGCAGAATGTTGTCATAGGTAACACGCGCCTTCTGCTCCGCTGCCAGATCTTCTGCCAGGTCAGCCATGGGATCACCCTTTACCTGCATCATCCCGGAATTGTAGACGGCTCCAGAGGCGGCGTTGGGATATACGCCCACTGTGTGATCCACAAAGTAGGGCGCAAAGGCGGAGTCCTGGATCTGAGACTCCTTCAGATTCCGGGTAAGCTGATGCACAATGGCCCCAATCATTTCAAGGTGCCCCAGTTCTTCTACCCCAATATCCGTCAAAAGACCCTTTAATTCGTCAAAAGGCATGGAGTACCGCTGGGACAGATAGCGCAGGGAGGCACCCAGTTCACCGTCGGGGCCTCCGTACTGGGAGATAATCACCGCTGCCAATCTGGGATTGGGTTTATCGATCTTCACCGGGTATTGCAGTTTCTTGTCATATACAAACATCCTTATACCTCCTTATTTTTGGCGTATTCCCAGGGCCAGGGATCGTCGAGCCATTGGTAGGTTTCGGACTCCATAGGCGTTGCGTGGTTCAGGGGGCCGTGCTTTTTCTGGTATTCTTCCTTACAGTGCGCGTACATCTGCTGATAGGTTCTGTAGGCTTCCAGCGCATCCTTGTCATCCCGATGGGTGTCCAGGTAGAGGGCCAGTTCCTGAATGGCAAAGTTCAGAGCTTGCAGTTCCGTGAGTGGTGTTCTGGGCTTCTCCTGTTTGTTCACCATGCCACGGAACGGAAGATCCAGTCCCGGATACAGGGTGCCACGAACCATTCCCTTCTCTGCCTTGTATCTGGGGGGATTTTCATTTTGGAAGGGTACATAGGGATTCGCCAAGGGAGCCGTGGCGGGCATTCTGCCATAGCGATAGGCTTGATCTTTTTTCCGCTTTTCCAAGGGTAATTCCTCCTTTTGAATGGATAGAACTGTCGTTCCGTGTCATTCTATGCAGGCTTTTGCGCATTTGTTCAGAGGAGACATCTCTTCGCATAGATATGAAAAGAGGTGTTGCCCGTGAAAAAGCGAATGGAATGGGTGCTTGTGTGTGCCGCAACGACCATCACAGCGTTGCTGTCAGCCGTTTGGCTCAATCGCACCGTAACGACCTTTGCGGAAAGCAGACTGCCCCAGCGCAAAACCCGTATTGTCATCGATGCAGGCCATGGCGGTGTGGATGGTGGCGCCACTTCCTGTACCGGAAAACTGGAGAGTGCCTACAATCTGGAGATTGCGCTGCGGCTCAATGATCTGCTGCGGCTGCTGGGATTTGAGACGGTCATGATTCGCACCCATGATGAATCGGTATATACGGAAGGAACCACCATTGCCGCGCAAAAAGCCTCTGACCTGAAGGAGCGGGTGCGTATTGCCAATGGGACGGAGCATGGCCTTTTACTCAGCATTCATCAGAATACCTTCCCGGATGGCCGGTATCACGATGCGGTGGTATTGTATGGCAAGCAGGCGGAAAGCAAACGGTTGGCGGAGCGTTTGCAAAGCCTGTTGGTGGAGACCCTGAACCCCGGCAGCAATCGCCGGTGCAAACCGGCGGATGGGATCTATCTCATGGAGCATATCCGCTGCCCCGGAGTTCTCATCGAGTGCGGTTTTCTATCCAATGTCCAGGAGGAAGCCAGGCTGCGCAGCCCGGAGTATCAGAAAAAGCTGTGCTGTGTCATTGCCTCCGGCGTCTCCTGCCATATCCAGGCGGAAAGAAAATAAACTTCCCAAATGGCTTGACACCTGCTTTTTTCGGTGCTATGATGTCCTTACTATTTTTCGGAAAGGAGTTGAGTTTCATGCTGCGTAACGGTAAGGTTAACAATTGGTATGTGGGAAGCTCTGCTCCTGGGAAGGCAAGGTCCGCATAGCTGCGGATAGGGTGTCTTTTTG
>JBJDYH010000360.1:0-5803 GCA_051867135.1 Faecousia sp.
CATGGCAGCTCGTCACGGAAGCCCATCGTGCATCACCTCCCATCTGCCAAAACCAACCCATCAGCTGGCCATTTTACTGGCTGCATCGACGAGCAGGATTGCCCCGGCCTTCAGCGCCAGATTCCGGCCAGAATAGTTTTTGACATACCACTCCAGATCGCTGGGCTTACGCAGAGCGAGTTCGCCCAAGGTATTGCCCTTGTAGTAGCCAACATCAATACGCACATTCTTTGCCTCTTCCAGTGTCATGGAGTTCAGATAGTCCTCCAGCGTGACAGGCTCCTGCTTTTTGGGAGCCGCAGCAGGGGCTGGGGCAGTAGCAGGTGCCGGCTGCGGCATAGAAACCGTGGCAGCCGTTTGAGCAGTACCGGTCTGCTTCGTTTCATGTTTGACCTGGCTTGCCACTCCCGTCTCTTCGGAGCAGTCTTCTTCAACTGCACCGAGATTCAAAGGCGCATCCACCATAATATCGCCAAACATATCAGCAGCGCCGCAGAACTGCGTACCGTATCCGGCAGCGGCAAGCACTCGGCCCATCGCTGCGGTTTCCGCCGTTTCAAGATAGCGATCTCCAAAGCGTTCCTGGGTCACAAATCTCTGGGCACTGGACTTCGCCACATACTGATCCGGGGCATCGCCTCGATCCGCATACAGCTTGCAGCAGACCACCGCCGATTTATCATCCACATGGATGATCTCGGAGTCGATCTTCCCGTTGGGTCTGTGGAGCCGGAACCAAAGGAGCCGGTACTTGACATCCAAATAAAGGCTCATAGTGCCATCCTCATTGGGCAACTGCCGTGTAAAGTCCGCAGGGTTGAAGTTGTCTACCGCATTGATCGTAGGGATAACTCGCGCATTGTTTTCCGTCATTTGTATTGAACCTCCAATCATAGTCGGCGCAAGGAGGCAGAACGCCTCCTTGACGCCGCTTTTTAACACGCTCTTTTTTGAACTTCTCTGTTGAGATAGGCCACGATACGGTCCGCAAACACCGTGTTTCTCTTATCCACATCGCTCCGGTGAATTGCCATGTAGACTGCCTGCCGCTGTCCTATCAGGATCACTTTCTCTTTTGCACGGGAAATGGCTGTATAAAGCAAATTCCGCCGCAGCATGATGTAGTGTTCCTTCATCAGCGGGATGATAGCGGTTGGCACCTCTGTTCCTTGGCTCTTGTGGATCGTAATGCAATAAGACCAGTCAACATCATCCATTAAGTCTTCGCTATAGGTGACAGCCCGACCGTCGAACAGCTTAATGTCAACCTGAACATCACCCTCGTCATCTTTGTAGATGCGTTCGATGACACCCACATCTCCATTGGACACAGCCTCGTTGTTCTTCGTCTGAATAATGCGATCACCCTCGCGGAACACCTTTGAACCATGCTTCAGCTCATTGACGCCGGCACGCTGCGGATTGATGAGATCTCTGATCTCTTTGTTGAGCTGATCTGCGCCTACTGCTCCTCGCTTGCGGAAAGGGGACAGTATCTGAACACCCTCAATGCCCTTTTTCTTCACTTCGGACAGATAAGCTCGAATCACCAGTGCGGCTGCCGCCTCGCTATCCTTCGCTTCATACAGGGCAAAATCATCTCCAAACTGGAGATTGGTGTCGTTGTTGTTCACCGCATAAGCATTGAGGAAGATCCGGCTGTTCGATGCCTGACGGAAAACCGTATCCAGCACCGCTGTTGGAATCACACCGCATCGCAGCAATTCCCGCAAGACATTTCCTGCGCCCACTGAGGGGAGCTGATCCGGATCACCGACGAACAGGATCTGTACGCCGGGTTTAAGCCGTTGGAACAGCGCATAAGTCACCTTCATATCCACCATGGAGTATTCGTCAATGACAACGAAATCCGCCGAGAGGAAATCAGGTTTCTCTTCCTCCAGATCCTCTTCCGAGATAATTCCCATAGCCGAATGCAGGGTAAAGGCCGGGAATCCCGTCTGCTCTGTCATCCGCCTACTTGCCTTACCGGTTGGAGCTGCAAGAAGCAGCTCATTGTCCGGGTTCAGACGATGGTAGATGTCCAGTATTGCACGCAAAGTGGTAGTTTTGCCAACGCCGGGGCCGCCGGTCATGATGGCGCAGCGGTTTTCCAGACACAGCTTGACCGCATTTCTTTGCGATGGAGCAAGGGTTTGTCCAATCTTCGCCTCAGTCTTCTTGATTTCATCATCCAGGTTTCTGATCTTGGGAATTGGCTCAGACAGGAGCAATGACACCAGCCTTTTCGCCGCCTTCACCTCACAGGTGCGCTCGAATGTCAGATAGACTCTTTCATGCTCAACATAGATGCTGCCATTTTGGTGCTCGCTTTGTATGGCAGTGAGTATTTCAGCCTTTGACACCACTTCGCGCCCATAACCATCGTTCAGAAGAGTGTGGCTCCGGTCAATCAACTCATCACGCGGGAGAAATAAGTGCCCGGAGTTTCGAGCTTCCTCCAGTGTGTATTCAATAGCGCCAGCATACCGCAACGGATTTTTCGGGCTGACTTTGACCTTCTTCGCAATGGCATTAACCGTCAGGAAACCAAACCCTTTGATCCGGCAAAGTTGAAACGGATCTGTTTTGACAATGTTCAGGCTGTTGTCTCCGAACTTCTCCTGGATTTTCATGATCTTCTTCTCCGAAACATCATAAGGAGCAAGGAACGCAGTCAGAGCCCCCAGTTTACGGGTCTTTTCATAGGAGTCGATGATCTTTTGGAGTTTGCCCTGCTTGATCCCTTTGATTGTCAGGAGCTGCTGCGGGTCATTTTCCATCACTTCAAGCGTCCTGCTACCGAAACGGGCAACGATGGCCTTTGCGGTTTCAGGACCTATCCCTTTGATAAAACCAGAACTGAGATACGCTACGATGCCCTTGTTATCGGTAGGTAGCTTCTGCTCGCATTTCTCAACCGACAGCTGGACACCATAACTTGACTGCTGCCACTTACCGTCCAGATCGACCTCCACCGTGTCCGTTTCCGGCAGGTGGTGGCCAATGGCGCTGAAGTGGATTTTCTTGCTTGACTGATAGCTGTTTCTTCGTGCCTCCTTTGGAACCGTCTGGTCTTCCGTCACATAGAGGAAGATACAGAATCCATCTGGGGACTTGAAGATCGTCCGTTCATATCGGCATATCATCCATTCACCTCCGCATTCAAACTGTTGGATACCGGACTCTGCTCGATGGAGTAAAAGTCTTCATCGCATTGGAAACATTGATAGGTGTATTCCTCGACATCACTGGGAAACAGAGGACTCCCGCAGAAACGGCAGGTGCCATTGCTTTCACGGAATTCCATATCCTCCATCTCGTCGTCAGTCACGCCATGCTCGCGAAGATACTTTCTGGCAGCACCCCTATCCTCAAAGCAGATAGGGACACCATCTTCATCTTGCAGATACTCCAGGCCATTGAGAGTAACCCCGTTTATAGGCCGGCCAACAATTACCGGTGTCCTCTTGGCGGCAGGCTTGCTCTCAGTGCAGATGCCAGTCCGATAGAAGACAGGAATACCCTTTTCGTGTGCCGCCTCAATCTCCTTTTTCATACCAGCAGATAACCGGTCTCCAAAGGCAACCAGACGGGAACACATACCCAGTAGTTTCAGTCCGAAATCCAATGCCAGTGCCCGTTGCTCCGGAACACTGTCATCTAATAAATACGGAAGATAGGCGTGAGGAGCAACAGCGCGACCGCCAAACTCCTTTTCCGCCCAGATCATGTAAGTAGTAGCTTTTGCGGCATTCGCCAATCTCTCTGCCCGAGATGGGGCAGAGAGCGGCGAACACACATAGGTCATTTCCATGATTGAAGACCTCCTGTTATGCGATGGCTTTCGACAGCTTGAAGATCCGGCTCTCCGTGGTCTGCACCAGATCGTCATAGGCATCCGGATACTGCGCTCTCAGCTTGCTGAGGTTGTCCTTGGAGATTCCCTCGCGATACTGCGGAGCAAAAGAGATGTTGTACTTGACCCCGTTGCTTTCGCAGACTGCACCGCAGGCAGCGCCCATCAGCTCCGCAATCGGGGCATAGGTGCGCTTAATCTGCTCGTCCAGTTTCCTCGACTGAGCATCCAGATCCTTCTTCTGAGCCTTCATGGCAAGCAGCTGCTCCAGGGCCGGGGCAAATTCAGCACCAACGGTAACAGTGGGTGCGTTCTTATCCGCAGGCCCATAGTAGCGGCTCAGCGCAGCCAGCACCATGTCCGGTTTCTCTGTCAGCGGAGGTTCCACGCGGTTGAGGACATAGCGGTTCCAGAAGTTCTGGAGCAGAAGGATGTTGTTCTCCTCTTCATCCAGATCCCGCTCAATTTTGCGCCACACGAAGTCACTTTCGCTATTTGAGAACAGGCACGCAATGTAGGCGACATCAATATTCATGACTGCCATATAATGCTTCACCTGCAACTCGTAGTGTCTGGGCACCGCACCATTCGCCCATAGGTACTGGGTATCATAGTGTGCCGTTTTGCACTCTAAGATGCCAATGCCGCCGTTGGGCAAATGAATGAAACGGTCCACATCCGCCAGCATAAATGGGAACAGCGGATGCTGGAACATTTTCTGATCCCGATAGACGGAGAGGCCGGTTTTCTTGGCAAAGATCTTAGCCACAACATCTTCAAGCAGATGTCCGATTTCAAAGGTGATAGACTTGTCCTCACCTTCCACTGCGGGCACGACGCCAATCTTGTCATAGTAAAGCTCTCTTGCCGTCCTATATGGGGATAAACCAAGGGCCGCAGCTACATCGCTACCGCCCACACCTTTCCGCCTCCACGCCAGCCACTCGTCTTCCGTGAGACTGGCCGTTTCCACGAACACATTCGGCTTGTAATTCAAATCAAGTGACATATTAAACGCTCCTTAGTAATCACAGGTAGTCGTCCACTCCGGATTCCCGAGCAGCTTCGCAGCGTGCTTCACGGCAAGATCACTGATGTCCAGATAGTCACAATGATCTCTCGTGATGATGTACGCACTTCCAACCACATACCGCAGCTTCTCATGGCCGCTTTCCAGAATGATGATTGCATCGTCATCCGCAACAAAGGTCTGAAGCCCATCGAGGAACGCATCAAAATCATCCTCGCAGTCCTCATCATCACTGTCGGCATCAGCATCATTGTGGTAATCAGTGACGCCGGCAATACCGCCAAGCGTACCAAAGCCAAAGACAGTATTGCCATTGTTGTCCTTTTCTTCCCACAGCTCAACGCGATCTTCCGTTCCGGAGACATGGGCCATAAACTTACGAAACTCCTCTTCGTCTTTGACGCGGAAGTAATTCGTCCTTGTTGACGCATAATAGTTTGCCATCTTGCATTCCCTCCTGATCACCACTTGAAGTCGCCGGGGTGATCGTATTCCGACCATTTCACATGGACGGCCTTTGCGATGCACTCCTCCAGCTGGGCAATCCGGACGCCAGATGCTCCCTCGCACTGAATAAGGAAGATCACCTCACTCATTGCCAGATACAGCTCATAGGCGGTGCAGGGATGCTCGCCATTGAGAGCCATGAACTGATCCAGGGCCTCGTAGCTCGCCTTCTTCGGTGCTTTGATGTGTTTGAGAACGCCAAGCATGGTGTTCTTCGGATACCGGATCTCAATCCCCATCATCTTCGTGTGCTTCTCAATGGTCTCCCGGAACCGTGCGTAGAGCAGCTTCAGCTGCGCCTCGAACTTTTCCAGATTCACGCCATTGCTATGCTCGGTTTTGATAGGGGTTCCAAGCGGGATAATTTTGTCCCCATGCTTGTTCAGCAGGATAGGGTACAGGTTGGC
>JBJDYH010000361.1:0-24925 GCA_051867135.1 Faecousia sp.
GATTTTCAAACATGAATTTCACCAGCTCCAGCAAAACGCCGTCCTTGCTGCGGAAAAGGTTCTGAAAGCTGCTGGAGGAGACCTGCGCCTCCTTTAGAATCTGCGCCATAGTCGTCTGATGGTATCCGTTTTCCAGAAACAGCCTGACACAAGAGCGCAATATCCGCTTTTCCGTTTGTAGCCCGTCGCTTCGTACTGCCAATCCATCACCCCCTGCCATGTAATTTGGTTTACAAACCAATTATAGCAGATATGCTTCCGATTTTCAAGAGCGGAATTTGACGGAAGCGCCGCGCGGGGTGTTCCCTGCCCCCGCATGAAAAGATGGCCCCTGTGAGCGCAGAGACCATCTTCAGAAAAATATTCTCTTTATCGCTGTCTGCCTGACAGGCAGACACAGCAGAGCCCTCCGAAAGGGTGCTGTTTGCTTAATGTTCTCTTAATTATGCCTGCGTGCTTCTTCTGCGTTTGCTGTACAGGGCTGTACCGATCATACCGGCAGCGGATAGGGCAAGCAAGGCAAGCCACAGCACGAGATTGCTGTTATCGCCGGTCACCGGGTTGACGGGAAGCTGCGGAATCTCTGCCGTTTCCTGATAGCCGCAGACTGTGCAGGTGCGTTCCTTTGCGCCCGCTTCCGTCTCGGTGGCTTCCTTGGTTACTGTCCACTCGCCGTACCGGTGGGCTTCCTTGTTCCGCTCGTCGCCGCAGGCACATTCCTCCCAATGGTCGGTCTCATTGTACTTCTGGGTGTACGCATGGTCGTGGGCGGTGTAAACATTGGTAAAGCTCATCTGATTCAGCGGGTTGGCGTTCCAGTCCAGCTCGTAGTACATGCCGTTCTCTGTCTCCTCACAGGTTGCCGGGAGAATCAGCACGGTATATTCCTGCGCTGCGTCATCCGCAGAGGCATAGGCAGCGATTTCTGTCAGAAGCAGGCCCCACACCGTGTCATCATAGGCCCAGCCGTCCGCGCCGCCGTTCACCTGCTGCACAAACGCGCCCTCACAGAGCATATTCCGAAGCTGCCCGTAGGGGCCGGTGAGGGTCATAGTGCCGGTATAGCTGCCCGCGCCGTTGGTGGTAACAGCAGCGGAGACAGTCACATCCGCGCAGGTTTCCTCACCTGCGTTGGCATCCACGATCTCCAGCGTAAACGCCGTCTCACCGGGAACGCCGTTGTCGCCCAGCGTCACCGTGATGGTGAAGGGCACGGTCAGGGTGACGATCTTATCCCACGCGGGATACAGGGTCACATCCGCGTCCGTAGAATAGGTGCCGCCAAGGGCATAGAATCCGCCGTTCGCATCCGTCCAGCCGGACTGGACATAGCCATCACGGTAGAAGGTCTTACCAGCCAGCGTGAGATCCACGCCATGGGTCTTGAAGTTCACCATGAGGCCGAACTCGGCGCCGCCGTCATACTCCACGGTGTAGGTGACCGGCTTGAAGCCGGCATAGAGGTTGATGCTCTCAGGCAGGGTGCTGCCGAATTCGTATGGATCGGTGAGCGCTTCGTCGGTGTACCAGCCGGCAAAGGTGTAGCCGGTCTTTGTGGGAGTAACAGGGGCATAGGAGGTCGCCTCGCTGTCAAGCACCTCGATGGCGTACTGGGCCTCGCCATTCATAAATGTGATGGTGTGGGCGTTCTCGCCGAGTTTTCCGTCCCCGTCCACATCATCGCCGTAAATGTGGGTCAGGCCGCCGTAGAAAATGCCGCCGGTGAGCTCACCTCCGTTGGACACCGCGCCGCAGAACACGCCGCACCGGATTTTCGCCTGCTTATCCCCCTTTCCAACAATTGAAACCTCACCGTTGAAAACAGTCTCGAGCGCAGCGTCAGGAGACTTCGTCACGGTACAGTTGTGGAGCAAAGTTCCACCAACCACCGTGCCGCCGTCGGCGTACATGGTCGGTTTATATGCATAGTTGCTGCCTGCGCCACCGGACACGCAAAGCGCAAATCCGTCCGCCGCGCCCGTCAGCTTGCCGCCGGTCATGGTAAATGTGCTGGTATATTCAGCATTGACGCAGTATATCGGAAAGCCATCGATATGGCCGCCCTCCATCACAAGGCTTCCATCAACATATATGCCCATGCCTGCTGTTCCTTCGTTGGTAAATCTGCCGGTTTTCGCAGCGCTGCTGTCCGTCAGCGTGAGCAAACCGCTACCGCCTACATAAATTGCAAAATAATCGGAACATAAGCTGGTAAGGGTATAGCCGTTGAGGTCAAGGGTGACGGTGTTATTCACCTGCAGCTTTGATGTAAAGGTATAGTCTTTATCCAGCGTCACCGTGCCGCCAGCGTCCAGCAGCGCCTGCAGTTCGGCGGTGTCGTCTCCTTCCGCAAAAGCCGTTACCGGGAAGAGCATCAGTACCATGCAAAGGCTCAGCAGAATACCAAGAATTCGTTTTTTCATAATCATTTCCTCGCTTTCTCTTTTCCGTACTCCGCGGAAAAGGAATTTGTTCAGAGGGAGATTGCACAGGAGGAACCCCCTATGCAAGAGAGTAGTCCCTTACAAGACATTTTTGTTTTCGCCTATCCCTGGGGCAGAAGACCGTCCGGGGAAAATTCATAGTGCATGGCAAGCTGGCGGAACAGCTCCAACAAAACGCCGTCCTTGCTGCGGAACAGATTCTGAAAGCTGCCGGAGGAGACCTGCGCCTCTTTGAGGATCTGCGCCATAGTCGTCCGATGGTATCCGTTTTCCAGAAACAGCCTGACACAAGAGCGCAATATCCGCTTTTCCGTTTGTAGCCCGTCGCTTCGTACTGCCAATCCATCACCCCCTGCCATGTAATTTGGTTTACAAACCAATTATAGCAGATACGCTTCCGATTTTCAAGAGTGGACATTGGTGATTGGAAACAATTATATCAGACAGCATCCCTCGAAATGAAGGGAATACTGAGAGGGTAGCCGCACCCCGTTTGCTGCGGTGGTGGGTTTGGGGTTTCGGGCCGGTCAAGACCGGCCCCTACGGGCGGTACGGTGGATTGGAACGGCACATGGGCCGTTCCCTACAGGCACCCATTTGGTGCGGCATCAAATTCCATTTTGGATGATTGAAAAAACAACCGCAGCGGTTGTTTCTTTATATGGTATGGTTTTCGGGTATAGGCACAGCTCATTTGTCCATGGTAAAGAAATGATACCGGGTTTCGCTTTGGTAGGTTTCTCCGGCCTTGGTAATGGGCTGGGGCCAATGGGGATGGTTCACGCTGTCGGGGTAGAACTGGGTTTCCAGAGCTACGGCGCAGCGGGGGGGATAGACCGCACCGTTTTTGCCGATTTCATCGGTAAAATTCGCCGTATATACCTGAATCCCGGGACAATCTGTGGAAACCGCCATGGCTCTGCCGGAGGAAGGGTCAAAAAGGGTGGCGCAAGGGTTACAGAACACCTCAAAATTGTGGTCATAGCCCCCTTGCAGCTTCAGCGGCTCATAATTCTCCCCAATATCCCGGCTCAATGCCTTGGGAGCGCGGAAATCCATAGGGCTGCCCGCCACATTTCGGTTTTCCCCGGTGGGGATGGCTGCGCCGTCTGCTATGGTAAAGAACCGGGCAGGCATGGAAAGCTCCTGCTCCATGGCCTTTTCTGGGCAGTCATGACCCGCAAGGTTAAAATAGCTGTGGTTGGTCAGGTTGAACACCGTATCCTTATCGCAAATCCCCCGGTAGCGGATAGCAAGGGTATTGTGATCCTCCAGAGCGTACTCCACCCAAATTTTCGCGTTGCCGGGGAAGCCCTGATCCCCATGGGGACTGTCCAGACGGAAGCAAATTCGGCTGTCCGTTCTGCTTTCCACCGCCCAAAGGCGGTCTTTATAAAAATCCGGGCCGGAGTGGAGGTTATTCTCCCCTTCGTTGCGCCCAAGGCAGATTTCTTCTCCATTCAGGGGAAACCTTGCCTTCCCTACCCGGTTGGCATTGCGCCCCACGGTCGCGCCCAAGAAAGCGCCGGAGCGGATATAGTCCTCAGGTCTGTCAAAGCCCAACACCACATCGGAAAGATTTCCTTCCCTATCCGGCACATACAAAGCTTGCAGCGTTGCCCCAAGATTGGTAATGTGGGCAATAAGTTTCCCATGTGTTATGGTATAAATGGTTACAGATTCCCCGCCGGGCAGGGTGCCAAATTCCTTTTGCATAGTAAATCTCCTTAAAAAGTGGAAAAAGTTCCTTTTGGGGAATTTCTTTTTTCTTCTATTATACGACACCCATTCGCCTATTTCAAACCCAACTTTTAGAAAAGAAAGGAATTTTTCCAACTTTCCCGCCTGTTTTTCAAAAGCTCCCGAAGGCAGCCCCTTGCAACAAAATAATGGTTACAAAATTTAACCACATTATTTAGTGATTCCCTCTTGCAAAAACCACAATATATAGTATAATAGACCATGCACGGCGTTCTATTCTTCAGACCCGGGCAAAGGAGGACAAAGAAATGAAGATTATAAAGAGAAACGGTGCCGAGGTTACCTTTGATATTGATAAAATCACCATGGCGGTTACCAAGGCAAACCTTGCCTGCGACGAAAAGGTGCGCATGACTCCCCTGCAGATTCAGCGCATTGCGGAAAGCGTCAGCATTAGCTGTGAGGAGCTGGGCCGCAGCCCCTCCGTGGAGGAAATTCAGGATTTGGTGGAAAAGGCCATTATGGCCCACGGCGCTTTTGAGGTTGCCAAGCAGTACATTACCTACCGCTATACCCGCAGCCTGCTGCGTCAGTCCAACACCACCGACGACCGCATCCTCAGTCTGATTGAATGCAACAATGAGGAAGTCAAGCAGGAGAACGCCAACAAAAACCCCACCATCAACGCCGTTCAGCGTGACTACATGGCCGGCGAAGTATCCAAGGACATTACCGCCCGTATTCTGCTGCCTCAGGAGATCGTGGCTGCCCACGAGGCCGGTATTATCCACTTCCACGACTCTGACTACTACGCCCAGCACATGCACAACTGCGACTTGGTGAATCTGGAGGATATGCTGCAAAACGGTACGGTTATTTCCGGCACCCTGATTGAGAAGCCCCATTCCTTCTCCACCGCCTGCAACATTGCCACCCAAATCATTGCCCAAGTAGCTTCCAACCAGTACGGCGGCCAGAGCATCAGCCTGACCCATCTGGCTCCCTTTGTGCAGGTCAGCCGGGAGAAGATCCGCAAAAGCGTGGAAAAGGAGCTTGCCGCTTTCGGCATCACCGCCCCGGAGGAAACCGTTTCCAAGGTTGTGGAAGAGCGGCTGCGGGATGAGGTTTCCAAAGGTGTGCAGACCATTCAGTATCAGGTAGTCACTTTGATGACCACAAATGGTCAGGCCCCCTTTATTACCGTATTCATGTACCTGAACGAGGCCAGAAACGAGCAGGAAAAGAAAGACCTGGCCATGATCATTGAAGAAATGCTCCGCCAGCGCTACGAAGGCGTAAAGAACGAAAAGGGCGTGTGGATCACCCCCGCTTTCCCCAAGCTGATTTATGTTCTGGAGGAGGACAATGTGCGTGAGGGTACCCCCTACTGGTATCTGACCCGGCTGGCTGCCCAATGTACCGCCAAGCGCTTGGTTCCCGACTATATCAGCGAAAAGAAGATGCTGGAGCTGAAGGTGGACAAAAACGGCGAGGGCCACTGCTATACCTGTATGGGCTGCCGCTCCTTCCTGACCCCCTATGTGGACGAAAACGGCAAACCCAAGTATTACGGCCGGTTCAATCAGGGCGTTGTTACCATCAATCTGGTGGATGTGGCGCTGTCCAGCGGCCGGGATGTGGTAAAGTTCTGGGAGATTTTCGATGAGCGTCTGGAGCTGTGCCATCAGGCGCTTATGTGCCGCCACGAACGGCTGAAGGGAACCCTGTCCGATGCCGCCCCCATTTTGTGGCAGTACGGCGCTCTTGCCCGCCTCGAAAAGGGAGAACCCATCGACAAGCTGCTCTACGGCGGCTACTCCACCATCTCTCTGGGCTATGCCGGCCTTTATGAGTGCGTCAAGTACATGACCGGACACTCCCATACCGACCCCGATGCCAAGCCCTTCGCTTTGCAGGTCATGCAGCACATGAACGACGCTTGCAAGGGCTGGAAGGCACAGCACAATATTGACTTCTCCCTGTATGGCACACCTCTGGAGAGCACTACCTACAAGTTTGCCAAGTGCTTGCAAAAGCGTTTCGGCATTGTCCCCGGCATTACGGATAAGAACTACATTACCAACTCCTACCATGTCCATGTTACCGAGGAAATCGATGCCTTTACCAAGCTGGCCTTTGAGGCGGAGTTCCAGCAGCTCAGCCCCGGCGGCGCCATCAGCTATGTGGAAGTGCCCAATATGCAGCAGAATATTGACGCTGTGCTGGAAGTGATGCAGTTCATCTACGACAACATCATGTACGCTGAGCTGAACACCAAGAGCGACTACTGCCAGGAATGTGGCTTTGACGGCGAGATTGAAATTCGGGAAGATGACGGCAAGCTGATTTGGGTTTGCCCCCAGTGCGGCAATACCGACCAGAGCAAGATGAATGTGGCCCGCAGAACCTGTGGCTATATCGGCACCCAATACTGGAATCAGGGCAGAACTCAGGAGATTAAAGACAGAGTGCTGCACTTATAAGCAAAATAAGAAATCGGCCAGCCCCGAAACGGGGTTGGCCGATTTAGACTGTCGAGAAAGAATTTGCTTTGCTTATCCGGGGTCTGGCGATGTAGGGCGGGGGCTCGCTCCCGCCGTTTTCTCCAACAAAAACCGTATATATAGTTCAGTATACTTGCGTATAAATCGATTTTTGGTAAAGGGTGTTATTCCTCCGGCGGTAGTAAGTGCTCCCATGTTTTTTACTGTATTGGGCGTATTGGATTTCGGCGGGAGCGAGCCCCCGCCCTACGATAAAAAAGGGTTCTTCGACTGTCTGAATCGGCCAGCCCCGAAACGGGGTTGGCCGATTTTCTCTATGCGAATCCTCTCACAAGGGCAAAGCGGAGGGTCACACGGCTTTGTCCGCCTACCGTGCAGGTAAACAGCGTCAAATCCCAGTCTCCTGCGGTCAGGGTGTCTGCGTCGTCCGGCGGCAAGGTTTCCCGCTCTACCAGCGTATAGGTGAATACATTTCCGTCCATATCCGTAAAGGTTGCTATGTCTCCTTCCCGGAGTTTATTCAGATTGCCAAAATGGGAGGGATAGTTATGGGCGCAGAGAATCAGATTGCTGCCATAGGCAGAGCCGCTGTATCGGCAGGGGGCAATTTTCAGATTTGGGTAGCTCCATGTGCTGATGATGGGAAGTTCCAGCGACAAGGCCGGGATTTGCAAAACGCCAATATAGTCAATGCCGTCAATGGTTTTTACCGGCATCTCCATATCGGGATAGAGAAGATAGTCCGCTATAGCGGCTTTCTCCAGGTTGGGCAGCGGCTGCTGATTTTGTGCCTTCTTTGTGCCCCCTTCCCCAAGGGCTTTGGGGAGGATTCTGCTTTTCAGGACATCCATCACCTGCCGGGAAGACTCTTTGGCCCGCTGCTGCTCGTACAGATTGTAGCCTGTTAGGAAAAGGGCAGCTGCCATGAGCAACAGCCCCAGAACAATCAGGCACTTTCCTTTATTTTTCATTGCCCGTACCTCTGCGGTAAAACAGGCCGATTACCACAAAGAGCATTCCGGCAGCAATCAAAACCGGCACCGGCCACCAAAGCTGCCCGGTCTGGGGAATGTCCGGGTCCGGCGGCGTGGGCTTATCGCAGGTATTGGTTACCAGGAAGGTATTCCCCTCCCGCTGAATGACCCCGGGCAAATAGCCCTCCGCCTTTTCTTCCGTAACCGTCCATTGGTGGTTCGCTTCCAAATTTTCCCATGTATAGCTCCACGCTCCGTTATAGGGCAGCGTAACGGTATCGTAGGCTTCTGCGTCACAAATCAGGGTAATGGTGATGGATTGGGGGCGCTGCTGCTTGTGGCAGTCATCCTTCCAGATTTTTATGACCTCAAAATCCACCAGCAAAGGACTTTTCGCAAGCTTGGCGTGGGCAGTCACATGATAATTCCAAGTGTTTGTAGTCAAATCCTGCTCCGGCACCATGGCGAAAAAGGGAGATGTGGCGTAAACATAGCCGTCCTTTTCCATACTGCTGCCCATAATCAGGTAAAGGCCCATAGGAATATCGGGAAACGCCGCCGCGCCGTTTTCATCCGTTACGGAAGAGTAGCTGGGGGTCAATGTATCGTCCAGCATAATCTTCTGAGCGAGATTCTGTGCCATGCTTTGCCATTGTTCGTCACTTTTATCCCCAGAATTGAAATCATCCCCATAGTCCTCATAATCTTCCGTCACCGTCAGGTTGCCATACTCGTCAACAGTGGCAATCAGATAAGCATCAAACTGCATCCCGGAAATGGCTTTCCCGTCGTAGACCGCAACCACAGTCAGGCTGCGCGCACAACTAAAATCTATGTCACCTGCCGCCAAAGCGGTTATTGGGAAAAACATAACCATTGCCGCCAGCAAAAGCAGGAAAACCGCCGGAAATTTACAAGATTTCATCCATCTCACCTCCATGTTTCTTCTTCGGGCGTTTTGTCAGCAGGACAATTAATAGAATCAGCAAAATGGGAATTGCCACAATGGGCGCAACCATCATTGGTTCCATCTGAAGGGCATCCGCCGTCACACGAACGGTTTTGGCTTCCTCAACATTGTCAATCCGATGACCCCGCACCAAAAGGCGATGGGTGTTGATGCCGTAGGGCGTGCAGGTTACCAGGGAGCAGTAGTCTTTTCCCTCCTCAATCTGCAAAGGGGCGGTTTCCCGAGGCTCTACAATCAGGATTTGGTCTACCTCATAGGTCAGGACTTCATCCAGCACCCGGAGCACGAAAACATCTCCCATTTCCAGCTTATCCAGATTGGTAAACAGCTTGGCGCTGGGCAAGCCCCGGTGGCCGGAGAGGACGCAATGGGTGCTCTCGCCGCCCACAGGCAGGCTGCTCCATTCCAGATGTCCGATTCCGATTTGCAGGACGGATTCGTCGGTGCCATGGTAGATGGGCAGGGATACACCAATGGCCGGGATCTCAATATATGCCATCACACCCCCATCGGACACAGAAAGCAGCGCTTCATATTCGGCATTTTGCTCATGGGAAAGAAGGTATTGGTTATCCCGATTCAGGAGCGTCTGATTGTAGGCCGCAGCCTCGGCCCAGATTTGGTCATATACCTCCCGGTCCAGACCCGCTACCTCCTCAGCATATCCGGCAATGGCTCGGGACTGGTGGAGGTAGTTCCAATAATTGCTGACAGAAGGATACAGCAACAAGGACAGTCCTGCCAAAAGAAGGATGAGGAGCAAAGCGGTTGTGAACTTGCTTTTTTTCTTCATGCAGAGTTCTCCTTGCCGTTGTTTTGATGCAGAGGAGGGCAAAAGCCCTCCTCTGTTGACACTTTATTCGCCGGCGGTGGACATGCGCTTCTTGGTAATCAGCAGAACTGCCGCGCCAACCGCCAGAACGGAGCCGACGGCGTAGAAAATCCTGGTGCCCATGCCGCCGGTGCTGGGCAGCTCGGTGCCCTTTCTGTTCTCCACCGTAACGGCAGCGGTTTTTAGTGTCTCATTGTACTCGATGGTGGTGCTAGAAATCTGGGTTACTTCTTCCGTTACATTGCCGTCCGCGTCATAGTAGATTGTGGTAGAGGTAACCGTCACAGTTTCTTGAATGACCGTGGGCTGTAAGGAAACAGAGCCGGTAAGCTTGTTATAACCGGCGGGCGCTGCGGTTTCCACCACGGTCAGGGTGATATCGGAGGGCAGACCCTTGATGACGAGATGCCCGTTGTAGTCAGTCTCCATTTCCGTACCCAGATCGGCAGCTTCTCCATCATAGGAAGCTACGGTGTAGTTGCCCTTGGAGCCGGTTACAGTCAGGCCGTAGGCTGCGAATTTTGCGCCGGACAGCCCATTGCCATCCTCATCAACTTTCTTCAAAGCGGCAGCATAGGTATAGATCGTCTCGTCATCCGCCCAGTTTTCCTCCCAGGGATCGGGGGGCGTGTCATGGTTGGGGGTGGTATAAGCGGTCAGAGTTACCGTGTTTTCGTTGCCGTTGCCGTCGACAACTGCCTGTGCGGTTACAACGGCAGTATAGGTAATTACAAGCTGGGCACCGTTGGCGTAACTACTGATATATGCGCCGTCAATCTCGGTTGCCCAGGGAATAACGATGGTTTTTGTGTTGTCGAACTGGGGAACCGCGCCATCCACCGTGTAGGCTTCTCCCCCAATGGTTATAGAGGTAACGGTAACATCCGACAGGAAGTCGGGCAGGGTATCTTTGATGACATACTGGGTGACGATCTCCGCATCCTCGCCCTGACCTAGGTAGTTGGCCGTGGCAGCCGTAATGGTATAGGTAACGGTTTGGCCGATGGCAACATCCGTATCATCCACGGTTTTGCCAACCCCCGGCTCGGTGGTGTTTTTGTCATATACCGTTGCATTGGGGTTGGTGGAGTCCACGGTGATTGCCGCCCCTTGGGTGGTGGTAACCACATAGTAGCCATAGGGCAGATTGGTGAATACCAGCGCGCTGCCGTCGCTGACTGCGGCAGCGGTAGCCGTCTGAGCCTCGGCCCATGCTTTCAGGGCTGCCACAGCAGCTTCGGACAGAGTGCTGTCTTTCGCAACAATATAGCCGTTTTCTTCTTCAAAATAATCCGTCAGGCTCTCGGGGATGGTGCCGGTATAGACGATGGAGCCGTCCTCTTTGCCGGTTACGGATGCGTCAAAGAGCTTAACTACGGAATAAGTTTCCCCCTTTGCCGCGTTTTTGATGGTGATGCTGGCTGAGCCGCTCAGCCCGGAATCAACGGTCTGGGCAAAGGCTACGGCAGAAAGGCCTGAAACCATGAGCGCAACCAGCAGCAGGCTTACAATTTTTCTTGCATACTTCATTGTTTGATTTCCTTTCATAATCAAGATTTTTTTGAGTTCCCAAAGGAAAACGCTGCACATCAGGAAGAAGAAACCTCTCCCCTTTTGTGCTTGGTAAAGCTATACAACAGGAGCAACCCTGCCGCAAAAATCAGCAGGAAACCTCCTATGGTATAAAGAATCGTGCCGGCTCCGCCGGTGGCGGGCAGCTCATAGTGGATAAGCTGGTTTACAAAGACGATATCCCCATCTTCCACTTTCTGCCCGTCTTTCCACACAGAAGTAATTTCCGCGTGGCAGCTTTCGCGGTCATAGCTTACTGTTACCTCCACAACATACCCGGCGCTGTCAAAGAGGGTTTTTTCTTCCTCCGCCTGCCGGGTTTCTGCAATTCTGTAATAGAAAACAGCGGGGTTTGTTTCCAAGGATGCCTGAACATAGTTAAGGGTAAATTCCCCGTTTACCGGCTCATCGGCAATATCCATGGTAAGCGCTTGGGTAAGACCGGACTGGACAGGGGTTTCGCCGCTGGAGTCGGTAACTTGTGTCAGCACAAGCGTATAATGGTGCGTCTCGCCATCCGGCAGTTCCAAAACCTTTCGCACCGGGATAGAAAGGGATGCCCCGATTTCGCTGTTGGTCACGATAACGGATACCGTAGAATCCGTTTTGATAATGCCGGAAGCGGCGTTTGCAGCCTCAACCCCGTCCACGCAGTAACCCACATAGTGGCCCTGGGCGGAGGATTCCAGCTCCTCCACCGTAAATCGGCTGTCTGCCAAAATGCCGGAGATGGCCGCCGTTTCATCGGGAGATAAGATAATCTCACCCGCTTCCTGAACCGTTCTTGTTTCTTCTCCAACCTGGTACGCCGTACCAACCGGGAGCGCTCTGCCATCCAGCGTTACATAGAACTGAAACTGCCGCGTACTCAGGGCGTTTTGATAGGCTTCCAGCCTTTTCGTAATTTGCAAGGTGCCCAGCTTATAGAAGTCCACCTGATTGTTGAAATAAAAAACGGTGCTGCCCTCCGATATGTCTTTTACCGGGCTATCTACACCCACAAATTCATCGGAGCCTACCAAAATATTGTCTTCCGTTCTTGTTTGGGTGGTGCCGTCAACCTGAATGGTTCCGAATTGGGCGAAGGCATCCGGTGTCAGCAGTTCCCGCACAAAGTATTTTCCCGAATTTTCGGAAATGCCGGTAAATACGGCGGTCTGACCTGCCTTCAGGGTAAACACGCCATTTGCATCCGTCTTGCCTTGGGCAAGATAAACGCCGGATTCATCCAGAATGTCGTAGGTGGTGTCCGCGCCAATGAACAGCTCCAAAGCGTTCTCCCTGAGAATCTGAAAGCGGAAATCCGGATCGCCCAGCAAATCCAGCTTTTCTTCCTGATTCACGCTCAGCTCCTTTTTGACGGAGATAGAGTTCTGCTTCAGCACAGGGAAGTTGAAGTTCATACGGCAGACACCGGAACCTGCGCCACGCTCCATATAGTAGAAGTTGAAGGAGTGTACGCTGTAATCCCCGAAGGTTTTGTATTCGCCGTTTGCCCCGGAGGGAACAAGCGCGGCGCTGTAATCATTGCCTTCGCCGTAAGCAGCATCGAGAAGCGCCTCAAAAGTCACGGTTTTGTAAGGGCTTCCCAGGTCTACATCCCCTGTATTGGGGTCAAGGGCATAATAGAAAACCTGACCTTTCTCAAAATCGATAATACCGCCTACATGGCGGTGAATACCGGACAGATCCAGAAATAAGACACCGTCCACATACACCCACACATCATCGTCGCCGGTAAAGTAGAAGCGCATTGGCTCAGAACCGGTTTGGCTTTGCGTCCTGCCGCCCTTGGGCTGCATGATTTTCAGCTTCATCTCCATGCCGAAGAAGAAGTTGGTAGGCTCGTCATAGTCGATGGAGTACACATTCTCCAGAAACTCCGTCTCGGCTGCAAAGTCAAAGTTCTGATTGCCCACATTGGCGTTAAAGTAAGCGTTGATAGCATCACTTGCGCCCCAGCCCTCCGGGTACGCCGCATCCATCTTCCCAATCCAAGCGTTCAAAGCGTTGGCGAGGATCGTGTACTGCTCCCCTTCCCCTTGGTTTGCTTGATATCCGGCGCTGGCGGCAATCATGGCAAGATAATCCCGGTCAATGGTGCTTACCTGAGCGCACTGGGTTACAATATCGTTAAAGGGCAGGAAGTTTCCGAAGGGGTACATTGTAAAATTGGAAGTAATGAGCTGGTCATACAAGGTAAATGTATTGGTTGCCTCATTGAACTGGGCATGATTGTGACGGCTGTCAAAGGTATAGTAGCCCGTATTTGGATCATATTGGAACAGTCCGTTGATATTCTGGGTGTTTTTCTTCGTAGCGTAGCCGCTATTTGTGAACAGGTAGCCAAGGCTGGTTCCGTCCGCCAGCGCCGGATGTCCGTCAGCGCCCAGCGTGTTGAGCACGGCTCCGCTGGTGAGCGCATTGGGGTCGTCGCCGCCAATGGGCCGGTTGATGCCGGAAATGCTGTTGGTTGTGTTGATTGCGCCGCCCTGATTCGTAATCGCCGGTGGGTTGCTGACCCAATCCATGGTGATGTTGTCACCGAAGTTGCTGTCATCGGTATCAAAAACCAGAGATGCTTTCACGCCGCCAAACTGCTGGAAGCCGGGGTATTTTACATTTTCGCTGTGTTTGGCGTTGATGCTGCTTCCGTAATCATACAGGTTAATTTCAATCAGCTCCAAAGTATCCGAGGAGGGGACGACAGTAAGCTTTTCGGAGTTATCCTTTTCGGGCTTTGGATTGGCAGTCATGCCGGAGGCAAAGGTAACGGTGCCGTAGCCTGCGGCGTTATAAGCGCCGGATTGTTTGTAGTCAAAGTCCACCGTCACAATATCGCCCACAGCGGCATTCACCTGTGTGTTATATAGTAGCAGTACAAAGCCGTTTTCGCTTTCCGCCATGCAGTCCAGCTTGGAAATATCTTCCGTAATATATTGACTGACATAGAGCTTCCCGGCATCTTCTTCAATGATCAGCGCGTCCCAATAAGTATAGCTCATACCGCTGCCGAGGATAGCTTTGATGGAGCCGCCGGAAACCAGGGTTGTGACCGCCTGTGTGTAGGTGTTGATTTGGTAAACGGATAATGTATTCTGAATGCTCAAAACTTCTGCTTCCCACAGGTACGCCAGATTCAGCAGCTTATCCTGATTTGTCACATACTCTTGCAGCTCCGCTCCCAAATCTTCATATTGGGCGTACACCCAGCGCACTTGCAGAGAAATCTGCGTCAAATATGCCTCGTAATCATCTTCACTCCCGGAGTTTTCCAATGCATCCGCTTTTTCTGCGATTTCGTCCAAGGTAGGCAGAGCGTCAATCCGGGATTTTACATCCTCCACCCGGATTTGTTCTTCTTCGGTCAGTATTTCCTGCCTGCACGCATCGCTGTGCAGATGTTCCTCCAGACCGCAAGTCAAAACCCATGTTCCATAGCAAAGGGCAGTATGGGTGTGGGTTTCATCCTCAGGAAGGGTACAGGTGAGGGTTTCCGTGTCCGCCGGTTCCTCCACCGTCTCAAAGCATTCCTCCGTATGCCGGTGCGCAAGCACCTCCGGTTGCCCGCATATTCGGATACCGTCCCCGTCATAACATTCGGGAATATGCTTGTGGAGCAGGATTTCCGCTTGATCGCAGGTCAATTCCCCATCCGCGCTGTAGCAATCCTCCGTATGGGTATGGGCCTCGATTTCCGGGAGGGCACAAATTAGATTCCCCTCCGGGTCATAGCAGGTTTCACCGTGGGTGTGAACCACGAAATCCGCATAACCGCAGGAAATTTCCCCTTCCGCGTTGTAACATTCCTCGAAATGCCGATGGATTGGAGCGCAAATCGGTACACTCTTGCTGACCGTCGTTACCTGTGTGTAGCACGCCTCTCCATGGGTATGCTTCGGGAGGCCACATTGCAAGTTCTCTGCCGTGATGGCAGGCAAAATCATTGCATAAGATGTACACAGCACAACACCGGCCGCCAGAAAGGCCGCAACGCGGTGTCGGCGTTTCCTGCGCCGATGGTCTTTCGTATAGTTTTCTACCGCCCCCTGAAAACTGCGCTTCATGGGCCATCACCATCCTTTCTTGCATAGGTAAGCTCTGATGAAATCGGCAAGCGCTGGGGGCAAAAGATTCGCCCTCCAGCCGCAGGCGATTTATTCAGAGCTTCCCTAGATTTGGGATTTTGCTATTCCGGTTTTCCAAAGTCTGACAATGGCCAGACCCGAAAAATGATTTTTCCCACAATTTGTTCCTCTGAAATACAGCCAACGGCAGTATGTCGGGAGTCCACCGAGGTTGCACGGTGATCGCCCATGCAAAAATAGCGGTTCTCCGGCACTTGGAAGGGCAGCTCCAAATCGCACTCGCCAAAGGATTTCTCCTTTAGATAGGGTTCCTCCAGCATTGTTCCGTCTATATACACATTTCCCTCATCGTCTATATCTACCCATTGGCCCGGGCCGGCGATGCAACGCTTCACCAAAATCTTATTGCCTATGTAAAAGGCCACCAAATCACCCTGCGCAACGCCGGAACCCTTGACGCATACAACAATATCTCCTTCGTTCAGGGTCGGTGCCATGGATGCGCCGTGAATGTTCAAAACCGGCATCCAGATGGTTGCTACCAAAACTGCCGCCGCTGCCACAACAATCAGCATATACACCGTACTGCGCAGCACTCCGGCGTACCTGCTTCTATATTTTTCCCTTTTCAGTTCTTCCGAAAGCTGCGCTGCCGTTGGAGGCTTTCGGGACTGTGCGAATTTGGGCTTCATGTTCCTTCGTTTCCTTCCGCGATACGGCGCACATTTTCCAAATACTGCTTTGCAGCCCGATCCGCAGCCTCAAATACACCGTTTAGCTGTAAGGCCGCCTCCGCAATAGAACCGGCAAATTCAATTTGAATTTGCTTGTCATTCAGTTCTTCCCGGGCCTGACGCAACTGCTCCCTTAGTTTTTCGTTTTCATCCGTCGAAACAAGGAGCATTTCCAGCAACTCCCGTCGGTTCAAGCGTCGTAGCTTTTTATCCGTCATCCCATGCCTCCAATCCTATGCCGGAATTAGGTTGTAGCTCCGTCATCATAACGAGCACTCCATAAAGGTATGCGGGATGCCGCCTTTGTAGAACTTCCATTGATATTCCTTATTAAATTTTTTCGTCTGTCAGCTTCGGTGGGTGACGCACCGCCCAGAGGGAAAGCCTATCCATAGGCGCAAAAAATCCCCCGCAGGAAAATTCCTGCGGGGGATGCTTATTTAGTTTGCCATCCGGCCGAAGCTCTTAGAACTTGCGCTTGCGCAGGCTCATGGGAACTACGATCATGCCAAGAGCTGCAACCAGCATGATGGCTGCCCACAGTACGGGCTTAGCCATATCGCCGGTGCCGGGGTTGGAGGGATCGGTGGGCTCGGTGGGCTGAGGATTGGTGGGATCGGGGTTCGTGGGATCGGGAACAATGGGATCATCGGGATAGATGCCGGGAATCTCGGAAGGCGTACCGCCGGGACGGGCGCCGCCGGAAACATTGGCATCTTCCTTCAACTCCAGGAAGCCCTGCAGATCGATGGTACCGTCAGCATTCCGCTTAACACCCAGGAACTGGGTGGATACGAAGATGTCGGTAGTAATGTCAGCACCTGCAGTATTCTTGGAAGCATCGCCATACCAGTAGAAGTTGGTCTCACCCAGATACTTGGAGGTATCCTGAGCGCCTCTGGGCTTCAGGTTGTCAGCGGTATCGTAGCCACTCTTGACGGTGCTGTCCTTGAGGGAGAGGATGCCGGTAGCCTGGAAGTCGGTGTCCTGGTTGATATTGGTGTAGAAGGCTACATTGTAGCTTTCGTTGTTGAAGGTGGTGCAGTTCTCAACAATGATATTGGGGCCGGAGTTGGAGTCAATACCCTTAGCCTTGTTGAAGAAGGCATAGGAGTTGATCAACTTGTGAGCGCCGGGCATGTTGGAGCCGCCCATCTTGAAGCCGTTGCCGTTACCGGCATTGGTGCCGTCTTCCAGATAACCGTTGGCGTAAGCAACACAGTTGCGGATGGTAACCGCGCCGATGGGGCCGGTTTCGACCTTGGCGTACAGATCCCAACCGTCGTCAGCATTGTGGTGTGCCACGCAGCCATCGAATACGTTGCCGGGGCCGCAGGTCAGCTTGGCGGCGAAGCCGTCAGCATCCTCGTAGCCTGCGTCAGCGTTGCCGTAGGAGGTACAGTTCAGAACCAGGTTGTAGCTGGGCCACTCGCTGGGCAGGTCAGAGCCCTTCTGGCGGCTGAGCTGGATACCGGTATTACCGTTGTGGTAAGCGTTCACGCTGTCAATGGTACAATAGCTGCCGCACAGCAGGAAGCCGGGCTTGCCATTGAGGGAGTTGGTCACATCGAAGCCCTGGAAGTACCAGTAGTCACCGGCAACAGTCAGGCCGTTGCCAATGCCCTGGAAGTCCAGAACAGGACGGGTAGTAGCCTCGGGGTCAGCGATCATGCGGATGGGCTTATCCGCAGTACCGTTGATGGACGACTCAATGGTCAGACCGCTGGTGAGCCTGTAGGTGCCTTCCATCAGAACGATGGTCTGGCCGGGTCTTACATTCTTAAAAGCGGTAGCCAGATCCGTAGGATACTCTTTGGTACCGGGGTTTCTGGGATGGCCGTAGGTGCCGGCAACATAGATAATGTCCTGATTGGCGAACAGTGTACCGTATTTTACCTGAATATCGCCGGCAACACGGTTGGTATTGGCCAGTTCCATGTTCTCGCCCAAATCCTGATCGGGATCGGGGGTCAAGCCCAGACGGAAGTCTACCTCATACAGGTAAGGCAGCTCTACAGGGATGTCCAGACGAACGCCGGCCTCAATGGGGAGAGCCTCGTACAGCACGGTCTCATGCATCATGACCCAGACAGTACCGGATACATTGGACAGCAGGGACAGGGTGTACTCAGGAACGGTGGCGACGGCGGGAGATACGATGGAGAGAGTGGGCGTTACATAGGTAACAGGAATCTCTTCCGCGGGAGCATCGTCGGCAGGAGCAATGGTGCTCAGTTCTTCGATGGTGAAGGTAGCGCGGGCATTACGGGCAGCGAAGAAGCCAACATAAACATTCTCGGTATCCAGGCTGCTCAGAGCCTCGGTATCGAAGTACTTCTTCTGGCCGATGATGTTGCCGGCTGCATCGTAGTAGGTAATGAAGTAACCGGTGTTGTTTCTCTGGATTTCCAGAATGAAGTCGGTGTACTCAGCAATGGTGGACAGGCCAGCCTTCTCCAGAGCGCTGGGATCTTCACAGTTACCAACTACATTGTAGTTGCCCTTGATGTTGTTCTTGGCGATGGAGATATCCAGAGGATAGGTCACGCCGTCAGCAACAGCCAGGATAGTGTCGGTATCGTTCTTCTCAATCAGAGGCAGGTTTTCGGGAGTCAGACCCACCTTGGCGTTGACACCAACGCCCAGACGCAGGTTGTACTTCTCGCCGATATCGGCTGCTACATTGGTGTGGAAGATTTCGCCGGTGTTGTGGTCGTACTTGTACTCAACCTTGGAAATCATCGCCATGTACTGGTTAGACCACCAGGTAGCCGCACCGTTGGGAGCGACACGGTCGGTAGCCATGATGCCAAAGCCTTCCTGACCGTTGGAATACTTCCAGGAGTCTACATGAACCTTAACACGGAAGGTAAAGTTCATGTCATTGGGGATTGCGGTGTAGTAGTAAGTCAAGCCGTCAGAATCCTTGTACTGCAGCTTGCCCTTGCCGCCCTCGGAGTAAACGGTAACAGCGCCGTCTTCGTTCATATCACCAATCACGCCGTTGCCGGAGCCGGTGGAGGGGCCGTAGATGGTGGTAGACCATACTCTCTGAGCGGTTTCGGTAGCGGTAGCTTCCACAGCACTGCTCATAGCCTTGTCGTCGCCGCGGACAGCCTCTACGGTGAAGCTGTACTTGGTGCCGACGGTCAAGCCGGAAACGGTGTACTTCAGCTCGGTGGTGTTGCCCGCCAGAATGCCGTCAACATAGACATTGTAGCTGACAGCTTCCTCGGCTGCGTTCCAGATCACTTCCACGCCGCCCGCGCCCACGGAGGTAGCGCTGGAGATCACGGGAGCTTTCAGGGGCAGCACATAGTCGTAATCAAAGTCGGAAGCCGCATTCTTGCCCTCTTCGCCTTCCCGGTTAATGACAGCCTTGAAGGTGTACTTGCCGGAAGCGGTGGGCTCGAAGGTAAGGGTGTGCTCGACCTTTTCGGCAATGGAGCGCTTGGTGGCGATTTCGTTACCCTCTGCGTCATACATGGTGACAACGACCTCGTCCGCGCCGTCATAGCCCACATTGGCATTCACGGTAACCTTGACCTTGCCGTCCTCGGTAACAGCGCTGGAAACGACAGGCGCTTCAACGGTAGCCCAGTCGGCACGCTCAGGCTTGGAGGGAGTGTTGCCGCCTTCCACGGTAACCTGAATCTTGAACACATAGTTACCATTCACAGGCACGCCAAAATAATAGGTGCCGGCTTCAGGAAGCTCAAACTCGGAGATATACAGGCCATCCTTAACGGAATCGGCGGTTTCCGTCTGAGCCACAATATTCTTGTCGGCATCATAAATGGCAATATTTCTGCCATCGCCAGCGGATACCCACCAAACCTTGACTGTAGCCTTGTTTTCGGTGGTGAACATGACGGACTTGATCATGCCGTTGTCAAGCTCGGTCTTGCCCTGGAAGTTCAGGCGCTGGGTGCCTGCATAACCATCTTCAAATGTCTTCGTGCTGCTATCAATCTTCATCTTGGCAGCGTAGATGATCGTGAAGAAGTCGTCAGTACCAACCTTTTCCATATCGCCGTCAGCCTTGGTATTGGCAGCCATAGCGGTCAGGTCGGTGGTGGCGTCCAGAATGTAGTCCTGCGGCTCAGAAACCACGGGGGCTTCTTCAGTAACTTCCAGTCTGAACAGGTAGTTACCATTCACAGGCACGCCAAAGTAATAGGTACCGGCTTCAGGAAGCTCAAACTCGGAGATATACAGGCCATCCTTAGTGGAATCGGCGGTTTCCGTCTGAGCCACAATATTCTTGTCGGCATCATAAATGGCAATATTTCTGCCATCGCCAGCGGATACCCACCAAACCTTGACGGTAGCCTTGTTTTCGGTGGTGAACATAACGGACTTGATCATGCCATTGTCAAGCTCGGTCTTTCCCTGGAAGTTCAGGCGCTGGGTGCCTGCATAACCGTCTTCAAATGTCTTCGTGCTGCTGTCAATCTTCATCTTGGCAGCGTAGATGATAGTGAAGTAGTTATCGGTACCAACCTTTTCCATATCGCCGTCAGCCTTCGTATTGGCAGCCATGGCAGTCAGGTCGGCAGTAGTGTCCAGAACATAGGTCTTGCTTTCGCCGGTGGAAGGATTGTCGGGAGTCTCTTCCGCAGGCTTGTTGTCCACCTTCTCGGTGGGAACATCAACGGTCATGTCCTTGTCCGCAAAGGGATTCCAGGAGCCGAACCAAGTCTCTACGGAGATAGGCTCGCCGGAGGCAAGTTTTTCTTCGGTAAATACCTGTGCCCAGGAAACACGATTGGCGGAGTTGTCCACATCCTTGGCATACTCATAGGTGCCGTACTCGCCGCACAGAGCGGACTGGCCGCTCAAAGTGCTGAGCCAGCCATCGGCCTGAATCAGAGACGCGCCCTTGCTGTACCAGTCGGTGCAGGTAGCATCAATAATGGTGCAGTAGAACACGGCTTCGCCGGTGTCGGCAGCCCAAGGACGGCCAAAGGTGCCGGGCTTGGAAGCCAGAGCGGAAGCGGTATCCACACCGGGAACGGTGGAGGTAATGTGGCAGTTGTACATCAGCAGGCCATGGCTGCCGGAAGCAGTCTGGGGTGCGGTGATGTAGAATACATCGTTGCCGTCTTCGCTGGTATTGGCAACCAGATCGCACTTGGCGAACACAGCGGTCATGCCGCCGAAGATGTAGTCGCAAGCGCCGTAGATGGAGCAATCGTAGAAGGCGACGGTAGCGCCCTTGCCGCCGTACAGGGTATCCTGACGGCCAACGAACTTACAGTTGGTGAAGGAAACTTCCTTGCAGTTGTCGGCAATGGCCAGAGCGGCGGCTCTTTCCACATACTTCTTATCCTGCACAGCGGTGCTGCCTACGGGCAGGTTCGCTCTGGGGGTAGCGCCTTCCTTGGCACCGCCGTTGTTGACGATGACATCCTCGGAAGCCTTCTGGGAGATGTACTGGTTGAAGGAGTTCTCAAAGATGATGCCGTCAGCCTGGAAGCCGCTGGCCGTAACCACAACGGTAGCATTCCAGTAGCTGCCTCTGGTAGTGCCGGAGCCGGGGTTGGTGTTGGAAGCGTAGCCGTTCTCCTTGTTGACTGCCAGAGTATCGGCATCCCACTTGCAATCGGAGGTCATGGAGTAGTAATCGTAGCCATGGCCGTAGTAGGAGGTAATACGGACAGCGTTGGCGGCAATGTCAACGCCCTTGTTGGTCAGCTCAAGGCTGGGGCTGGAGCTGGCGTTCTTCAGGGTAACATTGGGAACATCGATAACCAGCATCTCTTCGTAGTTGCCGGGCTGGATAGCGATGGTCACACGCTCGCCATTGGGACGCTCCATAGCCTTAACGGCAGCCAGAGCATCGTTGATGGTGGTATAGTCGCAGCCGGAGGCGCCAACGGTAATGGTTTCCTTGTAAGCTACGGCAGTAACCACTTCAATCTTGGTAATGTAGGACTGGCCCAGAACGGTAATGTCAGCCATACCGGCCCCACCGGTGTAGGTCAGGGTGTAGGTATCAATCTGGCTGGTAGAACCGGTGTTCTTATTCTGGGAGTCGGTAGTGTCGGACTCGAAGGAGTAGGCGTAGCAAGCGCTGATTCGAATCTGGCAAGCACCCTTCACAGGCACGGAGATGGTGCCGGCGTTGGCCAGCAGATAGGTCTTGTTCTTGCTGCCGTTGGTAAAGGTCAGACCGTTGTAGGGGCTGACACCCTGCCAGTCTTCCGCGGAGAAGTCCCACACGGTAACATCGCCATCGAAGGGAATGGTCTTGGTAACGGCTGCGCCGTCCACCTTCAGATTGGAGGTAAGCTTCTGGACATAGGGGCCTGCGCCGGTAACCTTCACGGAGTAAACGCCGTCACGCAGGACAATGGCATCGGGGCCGGTAAAGGTATAAACATAGCCTTCCTCGTTCAGGTTGGTGAACTCGAAGGTGGCAGCAGCCAAATCGGCCAGAGCGCAGCCCTCGGGAGCGATGGTGATGGCATAGGTGGGCTTGGCAGCGAATACGATGTCGGCGGTGGTGTCGGCATCATAGCTGACAGCAGTACCGCTGGTGATTTCGTAATCGTTGATGCCCTCAGCCACCAGAGTGTAGGAAACGCCCTTTTCCAGCTCCACGGAATAGGTGGTGCCGGTAATGGTGATTTCAGGAACATAGATGGCATCGCTTTGGAAGCTCAGCTTCATAGCAGCCAGAGCCTCGGCATCCAGACCGGTGATATTGCCGGAAACGGCAACCAGATCAACGGAGATGATCTGAACATCCAGAGCAGCGCTCTCAGCACCGGCGGCGATGGTCAGCTCCTTGCCGGTATTGATCACATAGCCGTTGGCATTCTTCAGGGAAACGGCGTAGGAGTAGCCCTCACGCAGAGTTGCGGAGTAGGTGCCGCCGCTTACAGGAGCTTCCACAATGGCACCGGACTCATTGCAGGTAAATACCAGGCTGTAGCCGGTAAGCTCTGCGGGAGCGGTCACATTGCCGGTAACGGAAATCTCATTGGTATGCTGACGGGTCACACGGGCCACAACCAGCTTTTCGGAAGTGTAATAGAACTTGTACACGCCGTCCACATCGCAGTAGAAGGTGGACACTTCGCCGTGGGCGCTGTTGCCGGAAACGGAGGTAAAGGTGTCCAGCGTCTGCTTGCCGGAGGGGGACTCAAAGACGACATTGGCATCGCCGCCGTTGGAGCCATGGACAAAGGTCAGAATGTCGCCGGCCTTGGCCTTGACTTGAATCTGAACACCGGTATTGGCGGCAGCATTGGAGTACAGGAAGCCGTTATAGGTAACGCCGTTGTCGTCAATCAGATACTTGCCGCTGGAGTGAGCGGTAAGGCCCTCGATAACAGCATTCACTCTCAGGCGGTGATTGGTCTTGCCACCGGCGGCAAAGGCAAAGTCGCCATTGTCAATAGACCAGTCGCCCATGGTGTTGCCACCGTTAATGGCACCGGCAGCACCCACAGCGCCGTTCACATAGAAGTTGGCATTGGCCTTTTCTACGGTGAGCAGGTTGTTGTACTTGGTCTCGTCCAAAGTGTCGAAACCGAAGTCCCACACATCGATCTTGCCGTTATCCACTACAGGGGCATCGGGCTCAGTAGTGCTGGGAGCAGTAGTCTCTGCAGGTGCGGGAGTAGTCTCTACAGGTGCAGGAGTAGTTTCGGGTTCCGGAGTGGTCTCCACAGGTGCGGGAGTGGTTTCGGGTTCCGGAGTGGTTTCGGGTTCCGGAGTAGTTTCCGGTGCGGTAGTGGTCTCAGAAGGAGTATCCGTGCCGCCGCTGTACACCACAGTCACCTTGTGCAGTCTGGCATCACGAGCAGTCTCAGGGCAGGAAGCCTTATAAGTACCTGCGGCAAGACCGGTGTAAGTAAAGGCGGTGTCGCCGGTACCGGTAACGGTGGTCTGGCCATTGTCCTCGGTAACGGTATTGCCGGAGGCATCCAGCAGGGCCACAGCGGAGGTGTTGCTGCCGCCGGTGGAGCTGAATACTACGGTAACATCGGCAGTATCGGTCAGAGTAAACACGATAGCGCCCTGATTCTTCTTGAGCAGCTCTACAGCGTATACGCCGCTGGAGTTGACGCGCTGCTTGACGGTACCCTCAACGGTAAAGAAACCGTCGGCAAAGGTAGTACCGGCCGGGATAGCATCCTTGTCGGTACCGGGGGTGACCTGGGTGTCCGGGTCAAAGACAATGGGGTCGGTACTTGCAACAGCAGTTGCGTTCATGGGGCTAAAGGGCACCATGAGCAGCACCATGAACAGAGCCATGGCTGCGGCAAGCACTCTATGCGAGGGCTTTGTTTTCATGTGATCTCCTCCAATTCTTTTGAAATATTTGCCTGAATCTGCTATTTCGGCTAATATTTTCTAATTATAATAATACGCCATTTTACGCAAACTGTCAACCACAATTCCTCTACAATTTATGCAATTTTCATTAAAACAGAAAAAGGGCGGGGATGCATGCATCATCCCCGCGTTTCTATTCTTCCGCGCCCTGAATACTCAGCAAGTCCAGCACTTGCTGGCCTCTGGCTGTCAGCGCCACGCTGCCCCGGCAGGGATAGCCGCCGTAGGCCGCATAGTCAAAGCCCTTTAATTCCCAGCGGAAATCCAAATCCACCAAAGCCTTCTTTTCCAGCAACGCCAATACCAAAGGAACATTGCTGATATGGGCCACTTCCCTTTCCAAGCATACCATATCCGCAGCGTCTGCCCGGCGGGCGATTGGCAGAAAGGGCACCTGCTCCAGTACCTGCAAAAGGTCAATTTCTCCCTGAGAAAGCTCCAAGCTGCTGCCACAGCCACTACAGCCGCCGCAGCCGCCGCAGTTTCCGCTGCATCCTCCGCAGGAAGCACAATTTTTACTCATAGTTTCTCCTTTTCATAGCCTGCTGTTGATCATCCATTTATACTATTATATGCGTATCGGTTTTCATGAACTGCCTGATAAAGTGGAATTTGACGAGGATTTGTATTTTGTGAATGTAGGGGCGAGCATTGCTCGTCCGAAACCTCTAAAATCCACCGATGCAGTAAATGGGGTGCGGTAAACGGGCGGGTCAAGACCCGCCCCTACAAGGGGTTGGTGCATAACCGCACCGTT
>JBJDYH010000362.1:0-24865 GCA_051867135.1 Faecousia sp.
GTACGGTCAGCCGAACACAACGGCAGGCTGCGGAAGTATTACCATATCACCCAACAGGGACGGGACAAACTGGCCGGCTTTCAGGAAGGATGGAATGAGATTTTGTCAATTTACAAATTTATCACGAGGAAGGATGAGGTAAATGAATAAGGAGGATTTTTCCTGCGCGCTCCAAACAAAATTGTCGGGACTACCGCAGGAGGACTTGGAACGGTCCTTGGAGTTTTACAGGGAGGCAATTGATGACCGGATGGAAAGCGGACTGACGGAAGAAGAGGCGGTGGGCGATTTGGGGCCTGTTGACGAAATCGTGGAACAGATTCTGTCGGAAACACCGCTTCCGAAGCTGATTCGGGCAAAGGTAACACCCAGCCACGCTTTGAGAGCCTGGGAGATCATTCTGCTGGTACTGGGGAGCCCGGTGTGGCTTCCGCTGATACTGGCGGCGGCGGCAACCGGACTGGCGATCTATGCGGCCATATGGTCGGTTATGATAGCGGTTTACGCCGTTGTATTGGCATTTGCATTAAGCGGCATGGTATTGCTCATCACTGGCATTGGACAGCTGCTGTTTGCGGGTATGGGACTGGCGCTGATTGGTCTGTCCGTACTGCTGTTTTTTGCGGCAAATGAAATTGCGAAGGGGATTGTCTTCCTGAGCAGGAAGTATGTACTGTGGATGAAATCGCTGTTTGTGAAAAGGGAGGAAGCAAAGTGAGAAATGCGAAGAAAATTGCGATAAGCGCCGCGTTTCTGCTTGTGGCAGTGGGCGGACTCATGATTGCCGCGGCTGCGGCAATGGGGAATTTTGATATGGAAAATATGAAAGGGCTGTCTTATGAAATGAAAACCTTTGAAGTGAAAGAACCATTCTCTGATATCTATGTTGAGGACACAGAATGCAATGTGCGTATCCTGCGCGCCACGGATGGAAACTGTAAAGTCATCTGCTCGGAAAAGCAAGACAGCAGAATCTATCACACGGTCACGGTCAGCGACGGCGTACTCAGTGTTCAGCGCCATGATGAAAGAAAATGGTACCAGTACATCGGAGTTTCCTTTGGAATCCCGGATGTGGAGGTCTATCTGCCGGAGAAAGAATATGGGCTGCTCTCGGCCCGTTCCACAGCCGGAAGCATCCAGGTGGATGACGGATTCACCTTTGAAAGTGCCAGCCTGGAGAGCATCAGCGGCAGGGTACGGATGTTCTCTGAGGTAAAAAAGGAGCTGAAAGCCGAAACCACCAGCGGCAGTGTAACCATCGAAAACGCCTCTCCGGAGACCCTTGCGGCAAAATCCAGCAGTGGCAGGATTGTGCTTTCCCATATCCGAAGCGGTGAGATTACCGCCAGATCCACAGCTGGGAAGATTGAACTGACCGATGTGATTGCGGAAAAAAACCTGTATGCCAAAAGTATCAGCGGCGGAGTAGCGCTGGACGGATGCGATGGCGGCACAATCCGGATTGAAACCACCAGCGGCTCTGTGAAGGGTACGCTTCTTTCCGATAAGATCTTCATTACGGACAGTACCAGTGGAAGCGTGAAAGTTCCCCGTTCCTCTGCAGGGGGAGAGTGCTAGATAACCACCACCAGCGGCAGTATCGCCATTGCAATCAAACAGTAATTGACTTATCCACCGCATAAGAGAAACGCACTTATACGGTGGATTTTTCAGTGCGCCCAGCGAGCGCATGTTTCAAAGGGTGAAAGTCCCTAATCCGCCCGACAGCGGGAAGGATATAGCCAAGAGCAAGGGTGTCCTGGGTAACTGGGAATCTGAAGGAAGCTGGAGGCAAATCACTGGCCTGACGAACAGAAATCATGAAGGCTGAATATGTGGGTAAGGCTGCTGAACAAGTCGAAGCCCAATAGCTGTACGGAAACATATTCAGTAGCCATGGCATGGTATATGGTGAGAAGGAACATGCGAGTACCTGGGAAGATCCTGCGGACATGCGTAGTCTTTTTTTACGAGGCATGGCCCCAATAAGATTTGCCGCAGGAAGTCAGATGAATCCATAGTACCAACGTAGTGGACGGCGTTGGGAAGGGAGGAACCTTTGGAGGTGGTAGTAAATGAAAGTTACCGCAATCGAGAGAAAAGAAAGCACAAAACATTTGTCTGAGATACCAAATGCAGAATGCTTTATACCTCAAAATGTAAATCATATTTTCAGGGAAATAGATGATGACAACAGTATCATGACCGTAAAAAAACAATATGGACGCTTGGCAGCGCAACCGATCCATTTTGCGACAGAACGGAGCATAAAAGATTGGCTTCAACCGTTTCAGGCATAGGGTGATGGGGCAAGGAGCAGAAACGCCCATCCAAAATTCGAAATAGGAAAAAGAGGCAATATGAAAACTATAATCAAGTATATGTGAAAAACAGTATGGAAGCAGCGGAAATGTATTGCCGGGCATTTGGAGCGAAGATTACAAGAGAATTCAAAAATGATAACAACACTGCTTATGAACACTGCGAATTGTCCGTAAACGGAGAAGGCTTTTTGGCATTGGCAGAAGCAAAAAATCCTTGTGATATTGGTATCGTACATAAGTATAAATGGGAAACTATGACTTTTCATGTGTTTGAAATGGGAACAAAGGAAGCGGTTTATAACGCATTTCAAGTCCTGAGTGAAGATGGCGTGATTATTGAAGCGATTCATGAACTTCCATGGAGTAAATGTTGTGCCACGATTATTGATAAATATGGAGTGTGCTGGTGGATTTCCATTCAGTCAAGCACACGAAACCATAAGTTTGCGGGAAAAATTTGGAGTATTATGTGAAAAGTCTGTTCTTGCGGACTGTTAGAAAGAGAGGTGTACCGCACAAAAGACCTATTCAAGCACACCACTTTCAGTCGGGGGCGATATCGCCGGTATGAATGAAAAAAGATAAGAATGTTTTGTATTTCACGGACACCATAAAAACAGTTGACAACGTGTTCGGTAAATCCTATAATGTATTTGTATAAGATACAAGTGCAGAAAGGAGATGAATCTGAGTGGACACGAAATTCTCCGTAGCGGTGCATGTTCTGGTTCTGACTTCAGAATCGCCCGTGCCGATGAACTCGGATCAGATTGCGGAAAGTGTGGGCACAAACGCCAGCTATGTCCGTAAAATTCTCGCTTTGCTGAAAAAGGCAGGGATTGTCAATGGCCGTCAGGGGGTAGGCAGCTATTCCCTGAATGCTGCCCCTGAGCAGCTTACGCTGCTGCGCATCTATCAGGCAGTGACAGAGCAAAATGAGCCGCATATACTGGATATCCACCGGAATTCCAGCGATCGGTGCATCGTCGGTTGCCATATTGCACCGGTGTTGAGCGATCTGTTTACAGAAGCGGAACAGGCTTTTGCCCACTCTCTCGCAGAAAAAACCTTAGCCGACTGTATCGCTGGTATCCAGCAACGATTGCATTCATAGGAGGAAGTATTCATGAACACGGTAGAAATTATTTTCAGCCCCACGGGCGGCACAGAAAAAGTCACCCATATCATCAGCGGCCAATGGAATGAAAACACTGTAACCATCGACCTCAGTGATGCAAAAACAGACTTTTCCTCGTGTGTCATTGATAAAGAAGATCAGGTACTGATTGCTATGCCCTCCTTCGGCGGACGCGCTCCTGCTGTAGCGATTGAGCGGTTGAGCCGGATTTCGGGCAATGGCGCAAAATGTACGCTTGTTTGCGTGTATGGCAACCGCGCCTATGAGGATACGCTTGCGGAAATGGAGGATACTGCAAAGCGGTGTGGTTTCCAGGTCGTTGCAGCCGTCGCCGCAGTGGCAGAGCACTCCATTCTGCCCCAGTATGCTACCGACAGGCCGGATGCCGCTGACAAAAAGCAGCTGGAGCAGTTTGCCGATCAGATTGCAGGCAAAGCGGAAGGTGCAGTCTCCATTCCCGGAAATCGTCCTTACAAAAAGAGCGGCGGTGCAGGTCTTGTACCGAAGCCGACAAAAGGCTGCGCAAAGTGCGGTCTTTGTGCGGAAAAATGTCCTGTGCAGGCAATTGATCCGGCAAGCTTTTCGGCAGACCCGAAATTGTGCATCGGCTGTATGCGCTGTGTCAAACAGTGCCCCAGCAGTGCCAGAAAGGTCAATGGCTTGATGGTTTCCATTGCAGCCATGGCAATCAAGAAAGCCTGTTCGGTGAAAAAAGAGAACGAGCTGTATCTGTGAGATGTGTATGAAAACTGGTATTGTGGACGTAGGCGGCGGACTGCGAGGAATTTACGCCGCAGGGGTACTGGACTACTGCATGGATCAGAACATTCGTTTTGATCTGAGTATCGGCGTATCTGCCGGAAGCGCGAATCTGGCTTCCTATGCGGCAGGGCAAAGAGGTCGGAATTATCAATTCTACACTGAATACGCCTTCCGAAAGCAGTACATGAGTCTGGGAAATTATATTGCAAGGAAATCCTATGTGGATTTGGATTATGTGTATGGCACGCTGAGCTGTGCCGATGGGGAGAATCCGCTGGATTACGCTGCCCTGCGAGACAGTCCCATGGAGTTCTATGTAGTTGCCACGGAAGCGGAAACCGGGCAGTCACGTTATTTTGACAAGTCCGATGTCCATCAGGATGATTACAACATTATGAAAGCATCCTCTGCCCTCCCTTTTGCATGTAAGCCGTATCCTATAGGGGGAACTGTTTATTACGATGGCGCATTGGGTGACCCTGTGCCGGTGGAAAAAGCGTTTCAGCTGGGGTGCGACCGAGTGGTTCTGCTACTGACAAAGCCGGAGAATATTCTCCGGAGCTCCAAAAAGGACGAGAAGATTGCCGCATGCATCCGTCACGCTTATCCTGCCGCTGCACAAGGGCTATGCCAGCGGGCACAGCGTTACAACGAAAGCGTAGCACTGGCCCGGGAATATGCCAAACAAGGAAAGGTACTGATTGTTGCGCCAGAGGACACCTGCGGTGTGGATACGCTGACAAGGAATAAGCAGGCTCTGCGCAAGCTCTATCATATGGGATATGCGGACGGGCAGAAAATAACAGATTTTTTACGGAAAGGGGAAGGATAGTACCTGGTGAACGCAGCACAAATTACGCAATACAGCAAAGATATCCATGTCATGATCCATGATATCCCGATTCCGGAAATCACGACATTCTGCTTCGGGTCAAAGCCGCGGCGGTCAACCCGGTGGATATTCTCAACCTGACTGGAGCTGTCCGGTTGATACAGGATTACAAAATGCCCCTGACCTTAGCAAATGAATGCGCCGGTATCGTAGAAAAAGTGGGAAAGCATGTCACTCGGTTTTATCCGGGTGAACAGATCTATTGCCGTCTGCTTCCACACCGGGAACAGCTGTGCATAAGCTGATGGAAGTGCTGAAACCGTATCTGACAAACGAATAAACAAGGAAGTTCAGAAGGGGAGTGGGCGATGGGGCTCACTCCCTTTGCCTATGTGTATGCCGTTTCTGGAAATCACCATGACCAGCAAAAGAAAGCGGATAGTTCGCTGAGGCTCCGTAGGATGACAAAAACTGGTTTTCTGTATGAGAGTAAGAGAGAATGATTGAGAAATAAGGGAATGGTCAATTATCAAAGTAAACGCAACTTACTCTGACAAACCTGTATATCCAAATGGAACGCAACCCACGACACCGGCTCCGCCGTGGAAGGCATTCCCATGGAGGGCAACCACCCCTATATTTCCTCCGGTACCTGGAGCTTGCTGGGCGTGAAAACCCCAAAACCCATTACGGACGAAAACAGTCAGGAAGCCAACTACTCCAATGAAGGCGGCGTTGGCTACAACCGCTATCAGAAGAACATCATGGGAATGTGGCTGGTCAACGAACTGCGGCGAGATCTGTGTCCCGACATGCCCTTCCCGGAGATTGTCAAGGCTGCCGAGGAAAGCGATTGCGAATTGCTTGTGGATGCCAATGCACCGGAGTTCCTTGCACCGAAAAGTATGAAGCAAGCCTTTTCTCAATCCCCATAGGAGGACGACCACGCTTCCCCTTGGGATAGTAGGGCTCGATAACGCCGAACCACTCATCCCAAGGAATGATCTCATCCATCATGCACCACCATTGTCTTGTTGGTGTTATTATACCATATCCAGAACCTCTATGGTAGTGCGGATTCAATCAGAGGTTCCTTAGGTGTTTATCTTTTTTGTGGTTTGTGATATGATTGGGGTAGTCCATAGCGATTGCCTCTTTCTGCGTTGAACTTTTGTAGCAGAATGACTCTAACACGGAGGTTCTATGGACCTTTTTATTTGATGAAATGCATAACTTTTTTTACAACGCACAAAAATAGGAGCTTTCAACTTCTGGAAGCTCCTACTATATTTTGAAATGCCATTAACTGGTTCCTGAAAATTGCGTAGAACTATCTCTTCTACGAAGGGACACTACGCAACCTTATTTTTAATAAAGTATATCACTTTCAGTCATATTTTGTCAATAAACTGGACACATTTTAATGTGAGCATAGAAATTTTTTTCATGTTCGAAGTTTTCACAATATTGATCCTCCCCAAAATGAACCCAAAGAGTTCTATTTAGGGTATAAATTGGGGTCAAAATACATCATATGGCACCAGAAGGAGTGAATTACAGTGCCCAGACGAGGTGAAAACATACGCAAACGGAAGGACGGCCGGTGGGAGGCGCGATATCCCAACGGGAAAAATGATAATGGCAAAATAATCTACACTTCTGTATATGGGAACACTTATCGAGAAGTCAAAGAGAAGAGACAACATGCATTAAGCAGGAGCAGTCCACACACGCAATGTGAAAGTGTATCAACCTTTAAAGATATACTAGAGCTTTGGATGGAGGAAAACCAGATTCGGCTAAAGGACGCATCCATTTACCGCTATCATTATTTAATTGAGAAACATATACTTCCTGAATTGGGAAGTATGCAATTGGATCAGATTACCGGGACTGTTCTCAATCATTTTCTGGTGGAAAAGTTAAAAGCCGGCCGGTTAAATGGAGAAAGCGGTTTATCACCGACATATGTGCGAAGTATTATGCTAATTATTAGCGCTGCACTGCACTTTGCGGTCAAAAACCATATGTGCGTTCCTCTTCATACACCCATCAATAAACCTGCTATCCAAACCAAGGAGCCGGTAATCCTCAGTAAGGAAATACAGAGCAAATTAGAAAGCTGCCTATTGCATGCAATGGATGGAACAAAACTGGGAATCTATATTTCTCTGTATACGGGACTGCGAATCGGCGAGATCTGCGCCTTATCCTGGGAAGATATCGACTTACAAAATCGAATTCTCTATGTACGGCATACCGTAGTCCGAATCAGATCCGAAGAAAACGGCAGAATTACTACACGATTGGTAATTGACCAGCCAAAAACAAAATGCTCATTACGGAGTATTCCCATTTGCACAAATTTGCTTGGCATTCTGAACGAGTATGTGGGCGAATCCAATTCCGGCTATGTAGTGTCAAACACTTCAAATTTTGTGAGCCCACGAACCTTCGAATATCGGTACAGCAAACTGCTCTGTTCCAATGATATTCCGCACTTCAATTATCACGCGCTACGCCACACCTTCGCCACAAGATGCATCGAATCCGGGGTTGATGTAAAGTCATTAAGTGAAATTCTAGGGCACGCAAATGTTTCAATAACATTGAACACATATGTCCATTCCTCCATGGAACTGAAAAGAGCTCAGTTGGAAAAGCTGTCATTGGTTTAATTCAGCATTCATTTGTGGTATATTATATGGTCACCTAAACACCAAATCTTGTTGTGCTGCAACAGATTTGGTGTTTTTTCCGTAGAAGAGATAGTTCTACGCAAGAAAAGAACAAGAACCGTGGGGGTTGTTATGAAGATCAAGTTAGCTATTTTAGAAAGAGACAGGAGCTATTTGTCAAGAATTGTGTCCGTATTTGGAACAAAGTATTCAGAGAAATTTGAAATCTACTCATTTAGCGACCTCGATGTGGCTTGGTCTACATTGGCAGCTGCCAAAATCGATGTGCTTTTGGCCGGTGACACATTTGAAATTGATGTGAGTAAGCTGCCTAACCGCTGTGCTTTTGCGTATCTGGTGGATTCTGTTGGTATTGAGATGGTTGCCAACCAGCGAGCGATTTGCAAATTCCAGAAAGCTGATCTGATCTACAAGCAAATTCTAAGTATTTATGCGGAAAAGGCCAGTAGTATTACTGGATTTAAAGTATCTGGGGATAACTGTAAAGTAATTGCGTTTTGCTCTGCCAGCGGTGGAGTGGGAAGCTCCACAATGGCTGCGGCCTGCAGTGTTTATTTGGCAGCTAGGGATAAAAAGGTTCTTTATCTAAACCTGGAAAAGTTTGGGTCTGCAGATACGTTTTTCTCTGGCCAGGGACAGTTTGATATGAGTGATATTATTTTTGCACTCAAGAGTAAGAAAACAAATCTTCCGCTGAAGCTGGAGAGTTGCGTGAGGCAGGATCAAAGAGGAGTGTACTTCTATTCCCAGGCCAAAATTGCGTTGGACATGATGGAGATGAATGACGATGATGTACTCCGCCTGCTATCCGAACTGAAAGCAACAGGAAACTATCAGTATATTATATTGGATACGGATTTCGGCATTGATAAGGATATGTTAAGAATCTATAGACAGGCACAGGAAATCATTTGGGTAGGGGATGGCTCCTTTGAGTCCAATACAAAAATTGAGCGAGCCTATACGGCGCTGACAACACTGGAACAGAATGCGGATGCGCCGCTGATGAACCGTCTGTCTTTTATCTATAACAAGGTCAGCAGCAAGACGGGGCACTCCGTTAATGTCCCCGGTTTGAAGTCTCTTGGCGGCGCACCCAGATACGCGAGAGCGGAGGTGCAGCAGGTTATTGAGCAGATTGCCGCAATGGATATTTTTGAGGAAGTTATGTAAATTGAGGCGGTGAAAACATGGACTTTGAACAGGAGCAGCAATTTGTAGCGGATATTAAGCGCTTTGTATCGGAGAATCTGCCACTGAGCAAAATGAGTGATGACGAGCTGGAGGAGAAAATAGAGGAGCTTGTAACACAGAGGCTGGGTGGAAGATATGTTTCCATAGAGCAGCGGCTGAACATCATTCAGCAGGTTTATAGCTCCATCCGCGGCTTTGGCCTGCTAGACAGCATTATGGATGATGAAACCATCACAGAAGTGATGATCAATGGCCCGGATCATGTATTTATTGAGCAAAATGGACGTCTTTTTAAGCTGAATAAGCGGTTCGAAAGCCAGAGGAAGTTGGAGGATGTGATCCAGCGGATCGTCGGACTGGCAGGTAGAGAGGTAAATCAGGCAAATCCCATCTGCGATACACGTTTGCCGGATGGCTCCCGTGTCAATGTTGTCCTGCCACCCATTGCGTTGTGCGGCCCAACGTTGACGATCCGTAAATTTTCCAAAACCCCGATGACAATTGAGAAGCTGATTGCCTACGGATCGATCACCCAGGAGATTGCGGATAAGCTGGAGCTGCTGGTAAAAGCAAAGTACAACATCTTTATCAGTGGCGGTACGGGTTCCGGAAAGACAACATTTCTCAATGCCCTGTCTAACTACATTCCAAAGGATGAACGTGTGATTACCATCGAGGACTCGGCGGAGTTGCAGATTACTGGTGTAGAAAACCTGGTCAGCCTGGAAACCAGAAATGCCAATGCCTCCGGTGCCGGACAGATCACCATTCGGGATCTGATCAAGTCGTCGCTGCGTATGCGGCCTGAGCGGATCGTTGTGGGCGAGGTTCGTGGCGGAGAAGCACTGGATATGCTCCAGGCCATGAATACCGGCCACGACGGGTCCCTCTCCACCGGTCACGCAAACTCTACAGAGGATATGCTCAGCCGACTGGAGACCATGGTGCTGCAAGGCTCCGCCGGCCTTCCGCTGGAAGCCATTCGGCAGCAGATCGCTTCGGCGGTAGATATTATTGTCCATCTTTCGCGTCTGCGTGACAAATCCAGAAAGACCATGGAAATCACCGAAGTGGTTGGCTATGAAAACGGCAAAATTCTGCTCAATCCTCTGTACGTTTTTGAAGAGGATGAGAACAGCACCCTGACAAAGGTTTCCGGGTGCCTCAAGCGCACGGAGAATCCAATGCAAAACGACTTTAAGCTGCGGCTGGCTGGCTTCTACACGGTAATTTGAGGTGCGGCACATGAAAAAAAAGGAAAGGATTACGATACCGGAGTATCTAAATTCACCGTTAAACAATCCGATGCTGAATTACAAAACATATGTAATGGGGAAAGCAGAAAAAATTGTAGTCACGCTATTCATCTTTGTGATCGGCGGTATTGTTGGATTGATATTTTATGGAAACCTGTTTATGTCAGATGGACATGCTACAACAGCAACCCATATATCGAATGCGGTGGTGTTTACCATTGTTGGTATTTTCGCAACAAAACTGGTGTTTCCGATTTATGCCAAGAGCCGATTGGAAAAGCGCAGCAGTATCTTGAAGCAGCAATTTCGAGGGATGCTGGAAGCGTTGTCATCTTCTTTTTCCACAGGCAGCAATGTGCAAAACGCCTTTGCTTCCGCCCTGGAAGATATGAAGCTACAGTATGGTGAGAAAGACTATATTGTGGTGGAAATGGAGGAGATTATAAACGGCACGAGACAAAACATCGGAATCGAAGTAATGCTAAAGGATTTTGCGGAAAGAAGTGGAAATGAAGACATTATGAGTTTTGCGGATGTCTTTGAGATTTGCTATCGCAAGGGCGGTGACATTAATTTCGCTATCCAAAGAACCCATAGTGTGATCAGCGATAAGATGGCAGTTGCAGATGAAATCGAAACAAAACTTACTTCTAATAAAATGCAGCATAATGTTATGAGTCTGATGCCAATTGCTTTGGTGGCAATGCTGCGGCTGACGAATGAGTCGTTTGCCACAAATTTTGCGACACCGACAGGGGTGCTGGCAAATACAGCTGCAATTGTGATTTTTGTTTGTGCCTACATTTATGGAAATAAAATTGTGGAGATAAAGGTGTGAGTGCAATGATTCGATTCATTTTATTGATTCTGGCAACACTTGCAATTGCGTTGTTTCTATATGCCCTGAAGAAAGGCAGCGACAAAGCAGCACTGGTAGAAGGGTTGAATGAAGCGGAATATCCCTTAAAAGATCTCTATATTGTGGGTTTTGCGCTGAATGAAATGAAATTATTCCGGCTTCGTGGACAATTGGAACGTGACTTAAAAAAGAATACCAAATTGATTTTGGATAGTATCTATTATGAATATTATACTTATGTCACTTGGGCACAGTTTTTAACATTTTCCCTGCTGACCTTCTGTATTGGCTTGCCGTTGTGTTCGATGATCAGGGGTGACGCAGGACTGCTGATGCCGGTTATCCTGATCTTGGTGATTGCGGTTATCTGGAATATGTCCATGTCGAAAATGAAGGAGGCTGTTCAGGCAAGGCGGGATGCGTGCCTTCTGGAGTTCCCCAATATGGTCTCAAAGCTATCCCTCCTGTTGACATCCGGTATGGTACTTCGGGATGCGTGGTATTTGATTGCCAAAAGTAAGACAGGCCCCTTGTATGATTTGATGAAAAAATCCTGCGACTTGATGGACAACGGGGATTCTGAGATTGTGGCATTGCACAAATTCGGCATTCTTTCGGATTCCACAGAGATCAAAAAGTTCACCAGCGCAATGATCCAGAGCGCAGAGAAGGGAAACAGCGAACTGGCAACCTTTCTGATTGCGCAGGTATCGGAACTATGGGCACACAAGCGGCAGTTGGCATTGCAACAGGGTGAAATTGTGGCAGGAAAATTAATCATACCAATTGCACTCATGTTTGCTGGGATAATCTTGATAGTAATTTCGGCAGCATTACAGAGTATGTCATTTTGATTTATACGCTATATTGCGTATGAATAAATATTTTAAGAAAGGAGAACAAAAATGAGACTGATAAGGAAAATGGACTATTTCCTGTTCCAAACGAAGCTGAAAGTCGAGAAGAAGGTAAATGATTTTCTGTATGATGAGAAGGGCGATACCAACTTTATCTCCATCATGGTCCTGCTTGGTATCGGCTTGGCCCTTGCTGCGGTATTCCTAGGACTAAAGGATGAAATTCTAAAGTGGGTTGATGACAATATGGGTAGCTTTTTTGGAAAAAGTGCAAGCTATTCGTTTACCAGTGGCGCGGGAAATGCTTCAGGCTCTAATGGCGGCGGATTTAGATGAGAATCGAGTGGAATCCCTTTTATATAAGGGATTCCACCCAACCTGATTTTGCAAGGAATGGTTACTTTGAATTATCTACTTGGTGGGGCAGTATTTGCGGCTGCCTCAGTTTGGATAATATATACAATGTGTGCAATTACAAACAACAAGATTGAGGAACTCTCTCTCAAAGATAACGTAGAAGAGAATGCGTATCGTGGGACGTTATGGACTTGCGCGATCTTTGCTTGCATTGTCTTTCTTTCTGGGCTTTGCGGAATCCTGATTTCCCAATATGCAATGTCAGGAATCGCCATAGTAAAGCTGGGGTTCTGCTACTTTGCAATTCTTGCGGCTGCAATCATCGACTATAAACTGCGAATCATCCCAAACTTCATTCCATTGACACTGATTGGTGCGCGAGTGTTGATTTTCCTGTATGAGTTCTTTTGTATGGAAGGATATGTGCAGGAACTGATTTTCTCTCTCATTGGCTGTCTCCTATGCGGTCTGATTTTGGTTTTGGGAAATAAAATTTCCAAAGGTGGAATTGGCGCGGGAGATATCAAGCTACTGTGCTGCGTTGGTTTGGTGTGCGGTGTCAATACAGTATTTACTACCCTTTTGCTGGCGCTGATATGCTGCTGCATTCTGGCCGTAGTGGGTATGATGATGAAAAAAATAACCTTAAAAAATTCTGTCCCCTTTGGGCCGTTTATATATATAGGATATGTTTTGATGTGTCTGATGACACTTTACTAGAAATGAAATTATGGATGGGAAACTGCGATGAAGAGTTTGAAAAAGATACTTCCTGTGGTCTTGGTTGTACTTCTGTCATTGGCTTGGTATTCTTTCTTTTCTGGAACCGTGGACAAAGCCTCGACCCATAACGACTGGCTGAGGAAGGCGGAGGAAAGCATGGAAGCCAGACTATATGAACAGGCCATTGAGTGCTACAAGGAATCGCTGAAATACGACGCAAGCGAGGAAGTATATCTTCTGATTAAGCAGGCTTACGGTATCCTTTATGAAGAGGAACATACAGCCTTTTTCCGAAGCCAGTACATTCAAGATATGGCATCAGCCGCACTGGCGTATCCAGAGAATGAAATCTTCTGGCTGACTCAGGTGGAACTATATCAGGAAGAGAACAATATTAATCAGGCGTTTTATACACTGAAGGATGCCATAAACCGTGGCGTTAAAAGTGAAAAAATCCAGGCTCTTTATAAGCAACTCCTCTACAGTGTCAAGATGGATTATAAACAGTATACGGATTTTAAAACAGCATTGAATGGATATATTGCGGTCAGTGACGGCGGAAGCTGGTTTGTGACGAATGACGAAGGGGAACCCGTAACAAGTAATTACCGCTTTGTCGGTCTGATCAACGACGACGGTAAGGGTATATACGTCAACAGCATTGATACACGACTCCTCGACCGTATGGAGGTGACGCGCGCCCGGTTTGCTATCGAAGTAGAGGAGGCAGGCTACTACAACGAAAGGGTAGATTTGGTTCCTGTGAAAATGGATGGTGTATGGAGGTATATGAACACTGGGGGGGCATTTCTCCCCGGAGAGTTTGAAACCGCCGGCAGTTTCTATGGGGAACAGGCTGCTGCAAAAACAACAAACGGGTGGGTAACGATTAATACAGCAGGTACGCAAGTGAAACTGAACTTTGAGGATGTGAAACTAGACCTGTATGGCTGTCATATTCAGAATGGAATTCTTCTTGCAAAGCAAGGTGGAAAATATCATCTATATGATCTTGAATTGAAACAAATTGGCGATTTTTCGGCAGATGATGTGGATATATGTGTTGATGCTACGGGGATTGCGTTTCAACAAAATGGAAAGTGGGGCTTTGTAAATACTGAGGGTGTTATTGTTGTACCTCCGCAATATACCCAAGCGAAGAGCTTTGCAAACGGTTATGCAGCAGTGTGCAACGAACAAGGACTTTGGGGCTTTATCAATGACAAATTTGAATTGGTGATTGATTACGCCTTTCTGGATGCGCATTACTTTACCCAGGCAGAGACTTGTCTGGTTAGTGAAAAAGAGGGCTATATGCAGTTTATGAAATTTGTCTTTTAATAGAGGTGGGTAAAAATGGGAGCAAATATAGGTGCAGCTGTTGCTATCGTCATTTCAACAATATTAAGCTGTTGGTATTATAAGAGTGTGATGAAACGAGGATCCCAAAAACAGCGCTTTATTGAAACGGCAAAGAAGAAAAACTGTGTTACCAATGCGGAATATGTGGATAGTATTGTGATCTTCGGAAATAGGGACAGCAAGGATTATAATCGCAGCCATAGTAGGATACGGGTGGAGTATGAATATTACGTCGATGGTCAGAAATATACAAAAGACATTGTGTACCAGAATTTGGGGGGCGTGAGTATTCGGTATCCAACTACCATAACGGTATATTATGATCCTGCAAATCCCAGAAAAGCCGTTTGCCCCATTGAGGCATCATCGCATGATCAAAGGGAGTCAGGATGCCTTGGTGCGGTTGGTATCTGGATTGTAGTTACGGTTGTGATCGTCAATCTGTTCAAAATGCTGCTGGGGTGATCAATTGCATGAATAGAACGAAGTGGAAAACAGAGAATGATCGTGGTGAACTGATGCTAGAGGCTTTGATTGTTTATCCGATTACAATGATCCTCCTCTTCTTTATACTTGCCGTCTTCTCAATTCTGTTTCAGAGATGGAATTTACAAACAATTGCCAATGAATCGGCAACCAGAATGGCACAAACCTATCGCTTTCCGACTGCCGATGAATCGACAGGTTTTGTTTCTGTAGAAGATTTGGTTGAAGTTGGTGCGTATCGGTATGCATTCCAAACTGAGGAGATGCAGCGCGATGTAGAAAAGCGAATATCAGACTATGCACAATGGAGACTTGCAAAGACGACCTTTACAAAGAACGTAACAGATCCTGTTTGCTCCGCAAAAGTGATATACGATTCTTTGGGGAGACGGCATGTGGAAGTCGAAATATCTGGAGAGTACGCAGTTCCCTTCGGAGAAACACTGGCCTTTTTTGGTTTCCCAGGCACAACAACTTATCAGGTGTTTGCCAATGCGGAATGCCTGGATGTTATTGATTATATACATACGATTGACTTTGTGGAGCATCAGACAAGTTGCAAACAGATCAAAGTGTCCTTTTTTGGACTCATAGATTCCCTTTTGTCTTTGGGGACAAATATCGCTAATAAATTGACAGGACAATAATGCATTCCATTCATTCAAAAAATAAAAGTGTAACCAATGCCCATCGTTCAGCTTGCATATTACGGAAGAAAAGAGGGACTACATGAAGCAATTAAAAATTTATTGGCCGTTTTCATACATAAACGGCATAAAAGGTGCAATTTCATTATTCCTAGCGGTATTGATGACGCCGTTTCTTACCATTGGAATGCTTCTGGTCGAGGCAGGAAGGTATAATAGTGCGGTTTCCTTGTTGGATGAAGCGATGGGTGTTTCTTCATATTCTGTGTTAGCGGACTATGATCCCTATCTCTTGGAACGTTGGGGATTATTGGGCGTATCACAGAATGTAAAAATGGAGGAGAAATTTGCGGACTATATGGATGTGAATGTCTCTTCTATTGGCAATTCTTTCGAAATAAGCAAATGTACAGTGGATGGGATGTACCCACTGTCCAATAAGGATATTCTGTATAATCAAATAATGGAATATTCGAAATTAAATGCACCAACCCAAATTGCATCAAGGCTTTTGTCTGTAGTTGGTGATGCGGTTGGCGATATCAAGTCGGTTCAAAAATTTCTGGACAAGATTACTCCGACTATACAAATACTGGACACAATGTCTAGTGTAATAACAGCTGGAATCAAAATTATCGATAGTGGCATAACACTAGTCGATTCATCTATAAAGATGAAGGAGAGCGCCCAAAGGCTGGAAGAACTGGCGAGTAAATATGAAGCCGATTATGTTTCTTTTGCAACAAGCGTAAATTCATTAATTGGTTACTACCAGCAAAAAATAGATTTGGAAAACCAGCTTACTCAACTAAACCAAACGCTGACTACTTTACAGGAAGAGCAAAGGGCTTTGCAGGAAACCAGCGATGGCTCGGATACAACGAAAGCAGCAATCCTAGAAAATGAGGAGAAATTGATAGAAACTACAGATCAAATCAATTCCGTCAAACAACAGCTAAACGTGGTAAGTAGTAACATTTCTTCAGCTAAGTCTAACTCAAATTCTGCGCAAACAACGTATGCTGCAACATTAAATGACATTAAAAATGAATTGCAGAACTTCCGCACGCTGACAAATGATACGTTGAAGTCTATGAGCAGCATTTCAAATGATATTTTGAGTGGAGCAGAATCACTGGCATCGTTGGAAGCACAGCTACATAGACAAAATACCGAGTTGGAAAAGAAGAAAAATGATTTAGAAAAAGCAAACGGGAGATTAAAGGAATGGGCAGCTAGTGAGGATGATCCTGAATACTTAAAGGTTTTGAGCGAAAAAATAGCGCTGGAAGAGCAGGTTGCAGAACTAGAAAGAACAAATGCGGCGCTGGAAACGGATGTAGCAATTATCAAAGCAGGAGAAACCTGCTTGGGAGAAATGACATCAGAAATGAGTACGTCTTTTGAAGATTATTCGGATGAGGTCATTGCTTCGGTAATTAGTGGATTTGACAAATTGAGGACGAAGGTACTCGCATTAAACATTGGTGGAATTAGTGCATCTTCTCCCAGCATAAACAGGGAGCAATATAGAAATATTGAGGTTGCAGGTTATGTCGCAGCAGATGAAATTGATGCTTTCCTTGAGGCACAGGAGAAAAAATTGAAAGAAGGTCAATTCTCTGCATTAATGGATGGGTTATTGGCAATCTATAACTCCGTTATGGGTATGAGTATTTTCTTTGAAGATGATCTTTCCGCATGCCTGAATGTTAATTATTATGACGAGAACGTCGGGGGACTGCCTGGAGGAACCAATACCAAAGGTGATGTGATTGATCTTTTAAGTTCTTTGGGATCTGCAATTAACAGTGTTGAAACTCTTAAGATGCATATGCAAACCCTCCAATTGTGGAAGCTATTGAGAGATTTGAAAGATGTTGCGCAGTCTATATTAAATTTGATTATATCACTGGGCAATTTTATTAGAGTTGTAATTGAGAATATCGCAGAAGCAGCTACGGGATACGACAGATGGTATCTTACTACCTACTGTACATATAACCTTTCTTGCAGGTCAGATTTCAGTAATCAGAGAATGTCTTTCACAAATATGTCCGGTAAATCCTTCGGAGACGAATCTTTTCCTAATAAAGGAAAAGGTACATTTAATGTTCCTGTATTTGGAGAGATTTCAGCATTGATTAACACGATAAAAAACTGTATGAATCAGTCTGGGTCTGATATTACATTTAATGGAGCAGAATTGGAATATGTGCTGTTTGGCAGTTCCAGTGAAGTGGCGAATCAGCTATATGTATTTTGTGTGTTGTATGTACTCCGTGTTTTGGAGTGTATCCCAATGATCACAGCAAACGCTGAAATACAGGGTTTAGCTGCCGCATCAACGTTTGGCTACCCTGTTGTGATGGGCCTGTATTATGTATTGGAACCATTGGTGGAAGTTGTTCTGCTGTGTAATGGGAAAAACCAACCACTGGTTCCCACAAAACCATATCTGACACCATCGGGACTTCCTAAATTATTAACTTCTCTGGTCTTTTTCTGCAAATTAACCTCGGAGCAGGAAGAAAAAATAAAGGGAAAAATGATAAGTGCATTTACCACAGCGGAAGGGGAATATGACTATCAAAAGAAGCTGTTTGAGTATACGGGTACAGATGCGTATGGCGGAAAGAGCCCGTTTGACTTCTCTTATAAAGACTTCTGCATGGTTCTGCTTCTGCTTACTGTAAGTAAAGATCGAATGCTGGAACGATTGAGTAATGTAATACAGATGGAAACCCTTTACCACTATCAATATGAAAAGGCGAGTTACACCTTTGATTTGAAAAAGAGCTGTACATTTATTCATGCCGAAACTGAGGCGAAGGTGGGGCAAATCATGCCCGGCTTATTGGATGCTTCGATTTTTACGGTGAAGCGTGAGCAATACAGGGGGTATTGATATTATGCAGAAAGAATCCCAGAGTGGAGCAATCACGCTTGAAGCATGTGTTTCTGTGCTTTCCTTTCTCATTTTGATGCTGTTTTTGTCAAGTTTATATGTAATGTTTATGGCTCAGAATGTAACAGCACATACAGCCATGCAAACTGCGCAAAGTCTTGCACTAGAAGCATATTCCGTTGAAAAAATGGTAATAAAGGATGATAATAGCGCATTTACCGTAAGTGATGTGGTGACGTTGTTCGTCAAGAAGATGTTTGGCTCATCTGAGGAGAATCCTAGTTTTGTAGCCGATACATATTGGCTGAATGATACTCAAACACAGCTTGGACAAATCGTAAAAACAAGATTTATTGGATATCTAAATGGAGGAAATACAGCAGATGCAAATGAATTTCTAAAAAAGATCAATATTACCAAAGGAACTGACGGCCTCGATTTTTCTGAATCCCAAATTAAAGACGGCACTTTGTATGTTGTAGTGAAATATGAATTGGAGTACGACTTTAATATTTGGGGCGTTAAGCCCATTCAGGTTAAACAAACGGCTTGTGCAAAATTGTGGAAGTAACAGAGGAGAATTCAAATGAACCGGTTTTCTTTTGAAAATCAAGGCACCAATACCTATCTTGTTTATACCATCGATCCGGAAGACGAACTGGACTCCATGAGTCTGGGCATGCTGACGAATAACAAGATTCCCGGCATTGCGGATGCTTCGTTCTACCAGGTAGACTCCACCAAGTACATAAAATACAATGTATCTGCCAAGGTGTCGGTGTCTCAACAGTTCAGCGGCCCGGTAAATAAGAAACGCCTGATTGGCGTCTTTACCGGCATTATCGATGCCATGCTGTCAGCAGAGGAGTATATGTTGAATATGGATTCTATGCTGCTGGACTTAGACTATATTTTTGCCGATGTCACCACCTGCGAAGCGGTTCTGATCTGCCTGCCTGTGATGAACCTGGAACATAAGAATCCAGAATTGGGTGTATTCTTTAAAAATATCATGTTCAATACCCAATTTGATCAGACGGAAAATTGCGATCATGTGGCGAAAATTATCAACTACTTAAACACCAACTCCGTGCTTTCGCTTACGGATTTCAAGTTCCTTCTGGATGGAATATCCAAGCCAAAAGAAGTGAAAAAAGAATTGCCGGAAAAGAGGAAGAAGGAGGGGCTGGATGCGGAAAAGCCGAAGCAGCAGCCAGTCGTTACATCGGTGCAGCCTCAAGTGCTGTCGGCACAACCGAATGTACCGCTTCAGAGCGTTCCACGGGAGCAGTATACAGTTTCGTCAACCGCGCCTGTCCGGCTGGATGAGACGATGCGGCCTCAGAATTTAGAGCCAGAAGAAAAGCCCATTTCGCTGTTCTATCTGCTGCAGCACTATAACAAAGAAAATGCGGCGAAATACAAGGCACAAAAGGCTGCGAAAAATGGAAAAAAACAGGATAGTAGCAAAAGTGTGTCGCCTGAAAAGACGAAAAAGAATCCATCTTCCGGCCAAGGAAACGCAGAATTTGCAGTCCCAGGAAAGCAGGGTGGGCAAATCAACCCCGGATTCGCAGTCCCTGGGCAGAACTATGCAGCTATGGAAACAAAGCCTTCTGAGACAGCAGCCGGTGGTAATTCTCAGCCGATAGCAAGACAGTCCCAGCCTACGGTACCCCAGCAACAGCCTGCTGTCCAGCAACCGGCAAGATCCATCAACTTTGGAGAAACGACAGTGCTGGGCAGCCCTATGGGGGAAACCACTGTTCTTGGCGCGGCACCTGCCTCCATGATGGTGAAGCCATATTTGCTTCGTGAAAAAAACAATGAGAAAATTCCCATCAATAAGCCGGTGTTCCGCATCGGCAAAGAAAAAAGTTATGTGGACTATTTTATCGGGGACAACACCGCCATCAGCAGAAGCCATGCCAATATTGTCAATCGCGATGGAGAATTCTTTGCTGTTGACACAAACTCCACAAACCACACCTATGTAAACGGAACAATGATTCAGAGCAATGTGGAGACCAAGTTAAGTAATGGCGCAAAGCTCCGACTTGCTAACGAGGAGTTTGAGTTCCTATTACAATAACCATGTATGCGTAGGAAGTGACCGTATGTCTGTTACGACGATTGCGATGGTTATCAACATTGGGGCAGGAATGGCTGTATGGCAGAGCCAACAGTCTGCGGGCATAAAAATGCTCATTATTGCCATGCTCCTTGGAAAATATGCTCTGTTTTTCCATTCCGTATGGATCAGTCAGGGAGAGCAACGCGGCAAACTTGAGGTAACAGTCTGTATCGTATGGAATGCTGTTATTATGATCTATGCGTTTACGCGGCAGGAATGGCTGCTGGTGTTTTTCACTGCGGTGCTTTTGATTCTTTTGTTGATTTGGGCATTTGCGGTTGTCTATGATTTTCCTCCGAAAGCGAAACGGAAATAACACAGATTCGGGAGGCGCTTTTCTCTATGAACTTTATTATTTCAGCCAATACAGATGTTGGCACGACGAAGAGTACAAATCAAGATAGCCTGTCCATAATGGTCCTCAATACAGTGCGTGGACGAATGGTATTTGGCATTCTCTGTGATGGAATGGGCGGCCTTGAGAGGGGTGAGGTAGCAAGCGCGTCTGTTATCCATGCCTTCCGAAATTGGGCAACAACAGAACTACCGAAGCTATGCGAGGAACCCCTGGAGGATGCGATCCTTAGAAAACAGTGGGAACAAATCATCGCAGAGCAAAATCAAACGATCAAGAATTATGGAGCGAGACATGGTGTACGCCTGGGAACCACAGCGGTGGTAATGCTTCTGACGCAGTACCGCTACTACATCCTGAACGTGGGTGATTCTCGCGCATATGTGCTGACCAATGATATTCGGCAGTTAACTTCCGACCAGACCTTTGTGGCGAGAGAAGTTGCCCTGGGGAATATGACAGAAGAAGAGGCAAAGACGGATTCCCGAAGGAATGTTCTTTTGCAATGTGTAGGCGCTTCTGAAGAAGTCTATCCGGATATGTTTTTTGGAGATGTCCAAACAAACGCGGTATATATGCTATGTTCGGATGGATTCCGCCATGAGATTACAGGGGAAGAAATATTTGAAAAACTCCAGCCGGGTGTGTTGCTTGATGAGTATGCCATGCATAGTCATGCTCAATTTTTGATCGATCTGAACAAGCAGCGCCAGGAAAGAGATAATATTTCGGTTGCCCTGGTAAGAACATTCTAAGGAGAAAAATATGCTTGAAATCGGATCGCTTGTTGATGGAAAGTATAAAATCCTGAATCAAGTTGGCAAAGGCGGCATGAGCGTTGTATATCTCGCCATGAACGAAAAAGCCAATAAACAGTGGGCAGTCAAAGAAGTTCGCAAGGATGGTGTTAAGGATTTCGAAGTGGTGAAGCAGGGCTTGGTGGCGGAAATCGACATCTTAAAACGCCTTAGCCACCCAAATCTGCCAAGCATTGTGGACGTGATTGATACCGATGAGTCCTTTATCATTATTATGGATTATATTCAGGGAAATTCTCTGAATAAGGCTCTGGAGGAATTTGGGGCACAGCCTCAGGAAAATGTCATCATTTGGGCCAAGCAGCTGTGTGATGTTCTGGGGTATCTGCACTCCAGAACGCCCCCAATTATCTACCGGGATATGAAGCCCGCAAATATCATGCTGAAGCCCGATGGGAACGTGACGTTAATCGATTTTGGAACAGCCCGAGAATACAAGGAAAAAAATCTGGCGGATACCACTTGCCTTGGCACGGTTGGTTATGCGGCCCCAGAGCAATTTGGGGGCATGGGTCAGACGGACGCGCGGACGGATATCTACTGCTTGGGGGCGACGCTGTATCACTTGGTCACGGGAAAAAATCCATGTGAGCCGCCATATGAGATCAAGCCAATCAGGGAGATTAACCCTACACTGTCCAGCGGTCTTGAACGGATTATCCTTAAGTGTACACAGCGTGATCCCAATGATCGATATCAGTCGGCGGCGGAATTGATGTATGCACTGGAGCATTATGAGGAAATCGATGAGGTCTACCGCGCAAAACAGAAAAAGAAGTTAGCTGTATTTCTCGCATCGGCTGCGCTGGCTGCTGTGTTTGGCATCACATCGATTGGCGCTCATATGATGGCGGAGAATCAGAAGAGCAGGAACTATGATGAAATACTGAAAAGAGCCGTTACTGTAGATGACTATTATGAGGCAATTCTGACGGACCCAACGCGCAAAGAGGCATATCTGATGCTGAACGACTTTCTGACGTCAGATTACGTTCTGGAAAAAGAAGAAGGACAGCAATTGCAGCAGCTGCGGGCAGGCTTGGATCAGAAGAACGCGGATGGATTCCGACAGAGTGTGGATGTCCTTAATGAACTCAGAGTTTCCAACCGAAGTGGTTACGAAGAGGTCTGCTTCAATATAGGCTGGAGTTTCCTATCCTACTACGATACAAACATTGACCGAGACAGATATGACAGTGCAGGAAAGTGGTTCCAGAATGTGCATAATAACGGGACAAAAAATGGTAATATTGCGGCAATCTTTTATGAAATCTCAGAATGCATGACAAAAATCAATCAACTGCGCGGCAGCAAAGTGATTCAAACGCAAGAGTTGCGTGATCGGCGGCAAAGTCTGTGGCAAATGGTTCAGGATCTAAAAGTAAAAGCGGAAGACTACGAACTGGATTATCAGCTTCAGGTTTGGCAGGAAATCAACCATTTGATCGATCTGAACATCAGTGATTTTTTGGAGGTCGCTTCGCCTGAGGAACTCATGTCTTTGCTTTTGGAAATCAAGGATGAAACGGCAGGTATGGAAAGGACAAACCCGGATATTCAAGAACTGATCGTGCAATTGCGAGAGTCCATTTCTGAGACGATGCTCAGAGTGGAAACAGCTGCCAACTAAGGGGGATTTCGATGACATTTGAAATGTATCGCTACCTGTCCCTGGGGATGGCAATTGCCTGTGGCATCATGGTAGCTGTATCAGTCGTGCTGTTTGTCAAGCTGCAGATTCCTAAGGTAATTGCGGATTTGACGGGAAGAACGGCAAAAAAAGCCATCGCGGATATCAGAAGGCAAAATGAGCAAACCGGAGATAAAGCCTATAAATCCAGTTCTGTCAACTTGCGCCGCGGTAAGCTAACGGATAAAATGTCCCCCTCAGGCCGTATTGAAGCAAGACATACCACGCCCTTCGGAACAGGTGTGATTACGGAAAAAATTGCTTCAAATAAGAATCTGGATACAGAAATCTCTGACGGGAATGAGACTCGGAAGTATGAGGAAGAGACTGCGGTTTTATCGTCTGCTTTACTTACCGGTATTCATACGGAAACCATGGTTCTGCAGCGGCAGGAAGCGGAGAATGACCGAAGATTTACGATTGAATACGAGATTACCTATGTTCACACCAACGAAGCAATTTCGTAGAGGAAAATGCGTATATCTTGGGGACAGCAGCTTTTACGCGATGTAAGCATGATGTTGGAAATGGAAGAACCCACTTTTATGAAATCAACGAAACCAAGATCCAGTGGATGCTGGAAAGAAAGTCAGAATATTTAGAAAGGAGAGGGATCAGAATGCGCAAAAAGAATTCCCTCGGAACACGCTTGTTGGCACTCCTTTTGAGTGCGCTGCTGGTACTGGGAGCAGTGCCGGTGAATCGGGCTTCGGCAACAGAAAATGAAGCGGAAACGATTTTTTCATTTGAAGATGCAGAACCCAAGGAAATCCAGTATAAAGAAGGCTTGGAGTATACCAATTGTGCTTCAGGTGGTGAAGGAAATGGAGCGATTACCTATGAGATTCTCTCAGGAACGGAAATTGCAACCATCAACTCCGAAACAGGTACCCTGACCATTTCTGGGCCAGGCACCGTAACAGTTCAGGCCAAAAAGGCTGAGGATGGTGAGGTGCCGGTGCAAATTGCGAAGTACACCCTTCGAATTGTTCAGCCGGAAAAGGAGCCCTTTGCATTTGAAACGAAGGAACCTGAGAATCTCGTCTATGCGGAAGATCTGACCTATAGGAATGCCGCTTCCGGCGGCGACGGCGATGGTGCAGTAAGCTATGCATTGCTGGTCATGCCTACAGAGGAAGACGAAGATGAAGAAACAGAGCCGGAACCTTTGGAAACAGATCGTAACGAAGTTGCGACCATAGATACAGAGACTGGTACTGTCACAATTTTGCAAGCTGGCAGTATTACCGTTCGGGCGAAAAAAGCATCTGACGGGGATATTCCGGAGCAGTATGCCCAGTATGTACTGCAAATCGATTTGGCGGAACAGACAGGCTTTGGCTTTGAAGATCCGGCACCGGATGCGCTGGAGTACAAAGAAGGATTGACCTTTACCAACACGGCATCCGGCGGTGAAGGCACCGGCGCAGTTACCTATGCCATTACAGAAGGCGATGAAGT